>NZ_JBSVWQ010000045.1:0-36920 GCF_054071215.1 Pseudomonas sp. SDO5522_S412
CGTGCTGAAACTGGAGCGGGTTGGTCTCACCGACAACTTCTTCGAACTGGGTGGCGACTCGATTATCTCGATTCAAGTGGTCAGCCGCGCCCGGCAGTCCGGCATCCGCTTTAGTCCAAAAGACCTGTTCCAGCACCAGACGGTGCAGGCATTGGCGACTGTCGCGCAGACCGGTGACCAGCTGCAGGTAATCGATCAGGCTGCGGTGCAGGGCCCGGCGTTGCTGCTGCCGATTCAACAGGCTTACTTTGCCGACGCCATCCCGCAGCGTCACCACTACAACCAGTCGGTGCTGCTGCAACCGGCCCGTGCGCTGCAAGCGGCGCTGGTGGAGCAAGCATTGCAGGCGCTGGTGCTGCATCACGATGCGTTGCGGGTGATGTTCAACGAAAGCGCCGAAGGCTGGAGTGCCAGCCATCGCGACGCATCGATGCGCAATGATCTGTTATGGGCGCGCCCGGTGGCCGATGCTGGCGCGCTGGAAGTGCTGGCCAATCAAGCCCAGCGCAGCCTGAACCTGCAAACCGGACCCTTGCTGCGCGCCGTGTTGGCGACCCTGGACGATGGCACCCAGCGGCTGTTGCTGGTGATCCATCACCTGGCGGTGGACGGTGTGTCGTGGCGGATTCTGTTCGACGACCTGCAAACGGCCTACAACCAATTGCTCGCCGGGCAAGCCTTGCAATTGCCGGCCAAGACCAGCTCGGTCAAGGCGTTTGCCGAACAGTTGCAAGCGCATGCACGCAGCGCGCAATTGCAGCAGCAGTTGGCCTACTGGCAGGCGCAACTGCAAGGTGCGCCGGCTGACCTGCCGTGCCTCAACCCCGAGGCGAGCCCACAGAACGGCCAGGCCATCACTGTTCATACGCGTCTGGACAAACACCTGACGCGGCAACTGCTGCAAGAAGCGCCAGCCGCCTATCGCACTCAGGTCAACGACCTGTTGCTGACCGCCCTGGCGCGGGTGGTCTGCCGTTGGACCGGGCATGCAAGTACCTTGATCCAGCTTGAAGGCCATGGTCGCGAAGAGTTGTTTGCCAACATCGACCTGACGCGCACCGTGGGGTGGTTCACCAGTATGTTCCCGGTCCAGTTGTCGCCGGCGGCGGCACTCGGGGACTCGATCAAGTCGATCAAGCAAGGGTTGCGATCGATCCCGGACAAGGGGGTGGGTTTCGGCGCGCTGCGCTTCCTCGGTGACGAGGCCAGCCGGTCAGCCTTGCAAGCGCTGCCGGTGCCGCGCATTACCTTCAACTACCTGGGGCAGTTCGACGCCAGCTTCGATAAGGAACAGGGCGCGTTGTTCAGCCCGGCCAGCGAAAGCGCCGGTGAAGAGCAAAGCGCGATGGCGCCCCTGGGCAATTGGCTGAGCCTCAACGGGCGGGTATTTGATGGCGCACTGAGCCTGGGCTGGACGTTCAGCCACCAACAGTTCGAGCAGGCCACCATCCAGCAACTGGCCGACGATTATGCCGTGGAGCTGGCTCTGTTGATCGGTCATTGCTGCGATCCTGCAAACCATGGCATGACGCCTTCCGACTTCCCGCTGGCCAGCTTTACCCAACCGCAGCTCGATAACCTGGGCCTCGCCGCCCGTTCGGTGGATGACATCTACCCGCTGGCGCCGATGCAGCAGGGCATGCTGTTCCACAGCTTGTACGAACACGGCAGCGGTCAGTACATCAATCAGATGTGCCTGGACATCGACGGTCTCGACCCACAGCGTTTCGAAGCTGCCTGGCAGGCGGCGGTCGACGCCCATGACATTTTGCGCAGCAGTTTCATCTGGGAAGGCAGCGAGCAACCGGTGCAGGTGGTGCATAAACAGGTGCGCGTACCCTTCACCGCGCTGGATTGGAGCACACGCACGGATGCCCCGCAGACCCTCGTCGAGTTGGCGTCCAGCGAGCGCGACCAGGGTTTCGACCTCGCCCTCGCGCCGCTGCTGCGGCTGGTGCTGGTCAAGACCGCTGAACAGCGTTATCACCTGATTTATACCCATCACCACATTCTGATGGACGGCTGGAGCAACTCGCAGCTGCTGGGCGAGGTGTTGCAACGTTACGATGGCCAGGTGCTGCCGCGCCCGGCCGGCCGCTATCGTGACTACATCGCCTGGCTGCAAGGGCGTGATGCCAAGGCCAGTGAAACGTTCTGGCGTGCGCAACTGCACGCGCTCGACGCGCCGACGCGCCTCGCCGAAAACCGTTTCGCCGCGCCGCAGCCGGCTGTCGAAACCAGCCATGCCAGCCTGTATCACTCACTGTCCCAACAGCAGACCCAACGACTGGGCGAATTCGCCCGCCAGCAAAAGGTCACCCTCAATACCGTGGTCCAGGCGGCCTGGTTGCTGCTCCTGCAACATTACACCGGGCATGACACGGTGGCCTTCGGCGCCACGGTGTCCGGACGCCCCGGCGAACTCAAAGGCGTCGAACAGCAGATAGGCCTGTTCATCAATACCTTGCCGGTGATTGCCAGCCCCCGGCCGGAACAATCGGTCACCAGCCTGCTGCAACAGCTTCAGGCCCGCAACGTTGCGTTGCGCGAGCATGAACACACGCCGCTGTTCGAGATTCAGCGCTGGGCCGGGCAGGGCGGTGAAGGCCTGTTCGACACGCTGCTGGTGTTCGAAAACTACCCGCTGGCCGAGGCCCTGCAAGCGCAGGCACCGTCAGGCCTGAGCTTCGGCACGGTGGGTAATCAGGAACAGACTAATTTCCCGTTGACCCTGGCCGTTAATCTCAATGAGACCCTGAGCCTGCACTTCACTTATGCCCATGCTGCGTTCCATACACATACAATCCAGCGCCTGGCTGAGCAGGTGGAGCACGTGCTCGCACAGATGGTGAGCCTGGCCGCCGACCGTAGCCTGGGCGATATAGACCTGGTTGGCGCGGCGACGCGCACCGTGCTGTTGCGCGACTGGAATGCCACGGCAGTGTCGGCCACCGACCCACGCCACGTTCATCAATGGTTCGAGTCCCAGGCTCGACGCACGCCTGATGCGCCGGCCCTGTTGGCCGATCAAGCGTCGCTGACCTATGCCCAGCTCAACCTGCGCGCCAATCGCCTGGCTCATGCGTTGATCGAGCGGGGTGTAGGCCCGGACGTGTTGGTGGGGCTGTGCATGCCGCGCAGCGTGCAGATGGTCGTCGGGCTACTGGCGATCCTCAAGGCCGGTGGTGCCTATGTACCGCTGGACCCGGCTTATCCACAGGATCGTTTGATGTACATGGTCGAGGACAGCGGCATTGCCTTGCTGTTGACCGAAACCAGCGTACAGCCGTACTTCGCCGACGTGGCCGTGGACTGCCTGCTGCTGGACGCACTGCCCGAGCGGTTCGATGGCTACGGCGAGCATGAGCCTTCGGTAACCGTCGACAGCCAGAACCTCGCCTATGTGATCTATACCTCCGGTTCCACCGGGAAACCCAAAGGCGTGACGATTCGCCATGGCGCCCTGAGCAACCATATGGAATGGATGCAGGGTTGCCTGAAGCTGGATCACAGTGACCGTGTCCTGCAGAAGACCGCCATCAGTTTCGACGCCTCGGTGTGGGAGTTCTGGTTGCCACTGATGAGCGGCGCGCAACTGGTATTGGCCGCGCCGCAGTTGAACCTGGACTTGACCACCTTGTGGGTCGAGGTGGAGCGTTGGGGGATCAGTGTGCTGCAAATGGCGCCATCGTTGCTGCAGGCGCTGTTGCCGCTGGCGACCCGTGAACACCTGGCCTCCTTGCGCCTGCTGCTGTGCGGCGGTGAAGCGCTGAGTGCGCACCTTTCCCGCCAGGTCCTGGGCCTCTTCGATGGCGAGCTGCGCAATCTTTATGGCCCCACGGAGGCCACGATTGATACCAGCAGCCATGCCGTGGCGGCCACTGTCGAAGACGACGGGCGAATCATCGCCATCGGTCGTCCGATCAACAACGTACGCACCTATGTGCTGGACGGCGCCTTGCAGCCTTGCGCCGTGGGGGCGATTGGCGAGTTGTACATCGGTGGTGAATCCCTGGCCCGTGGTTATCACCAGCGTCCAGGGCTGACCGCCGAGCGCTTCGTTCCCGATCCGTTTGGCGAGTCGGCCGCCGCACGCCTGTATCGCACCGGCGACCTGGTGCGCCACGCCGAAAATGGCGTAATCGAATACATCGGCCGGATTGACCATCAGGTGAAAATCCGTGGCCTGCGCATTGAGCTGGGTGAAATCGAAGCCCGCCTCCACGCTCAACCTGAAGTACGAGATGCGGTAGTGCTGGCTCGGGAAACGGCGACCGGCACGAGCCTGGTGGGTTGGCTTGTCAGCCAGGACAGCAGCCTGGATAGGGCGGCCGAGGCGCGCTTGAGTGAACAGCTCAAGGCGCGGCTGGCACAACAGATGCCGGACTTCATGGTGCCCACCCATCTGGTCTTCCTCGATCAACTGCCGCTTACACCCAACGGCAAACTCGACCGCAAGGCACTGCCCGCGCCGGATAACCGCGCGCTGCATTCGGCTTACCTGGCGCCGCAAAGCGATCTGCAATGCAAGGTCGCGGCCATCTGGCAAGGCGTGCTCAACGTTGAGCAGGTCGGTCTGGCGGATGATTTCTTCGAGCTGGGCGGGCATTCGCTGCTGGTGGTGAATGTGGTGTCGCGCCTGCAGCTCGAACTGGGCATGAAGTTAACGCCCCAATTGATATTCCAATTTCCGGTCCTCGGTGCGTTTGTCGCGCAACTGGAGCAGACCGGCACGTCAATGAGCACGTCAAAATTGAGCAAGCTTGAAGCGCTGCTTGATGAATTCGAGGAGGTTTGATGGACACCGCTGTCGCACAACGTATTGCCAGGCGCTTCATAACGCTGCCGCTGGAAAAACGCCGTCTTTACCTGCAGAAAATGCTCGAAGAGGACGTTTCCCCGGCGAACCTGCCGATTCCGCCTGTCAGTGCCGAGTTCGACACGTTGTCATTGTCCTTTGCCCAGGAGCGTCAATGGTTCTTGTGGCAGCTGGACCCGGAAAGCGCGGCTTATCACATGCCTACGGCCCTGCGCTTGCGCGGTCCATTGGACATTGCGGCGCTGCAACAGAGTTTCAGTGCGCTGGTCGCGCGCCATGAGAGCCTGCGTACCACCTTCGTGGTGCACGGCGAGCAAGTGGTGCAGCAAGTGCAGGAGGCTGCACCGGTAAGTCTGCAGGTGCAGCCTCTGGCCCAGGTGCCGGATGCGGCGCAACTGCGGCATTTGATCGAAGACGAGACGCGCCGGCTGTTCGACTTGCAGCAGGGGCCCTTGTTGCGTACGTGCCTGTTGCAACTGGGCGCGGATGACCATGTGCTGATTGTCACCTTGCACCACATCGTTTCCGATGGCTGGTCGATGCAGGTAATGGTCGAGGAGTTGGTCAAGGGTTACGCCGCGTTCAGTCGAGGGTTGAGCCTGGAACTGCCAGCGTTGCCGATTCAATACAGCGACTACGCCATCTGGCAGCGGCACTGGATGGAGGCCGGCGAGCGGGAGCGGCAGTTGCAATACTGGACCGCGCAACTGGGCGGCGAGCAGCCGGTGCTTGAGCTCCCGACTGACGTTGCGCGCCCGGCCGTGATGAGCTATCGCGGTGCCCGGCTGGAGTTGGATATCGACGCCGCGCTGGCCTGCGGCCTCAAGCAGATGGCCCAGCGCGAAGGGGTCAGTCTGTTCATGATCCTGCTGGCCTCCTACCAGGCCTTGCTGCATCGCTACAGCGGGCAGAACGACATTCGGGTTGGCGTGCCGACCGCGAACCGTAACCGGGTGGAGACCGAGGGGTTGATCGGCTTTTTCGTCAACACCCAAGTGCTCAAGAGTGAGGTCGACAGCCAGGGCTCCTTCAGTGCCTTGCTGCAACAGGTCAAGCAGACTGCGCTGGATGCCCAGGCGCATCAGGACCTGCCGTTCGAGCAACTGGTGGAAGCCTTGCAGCCGCAACGCAACCTGAGCCACAGCCCGCTGTTTCAAGTGATGTTCAACCACCAGACCCAAGGCCCGGCGGGCGAGGGGCCGGCCGGTGAATTGAAGGTCGAGGGGCTGCGCTGGGATACCCATAGTGCACAGTTCGACTTGACCCTGGAAACCATGGAGCGCCCCGATGGCCTGTCTGCGGCGCTGATCTATGCCACGGATCTGTTCGGTGCAGACACGGTTGCGCGGATGGCCGGGCACTGGCAAAACCTGCTGCAGGCAATCATCGCGAACCCGGCACAAAGCATCGGTGAGCTGCCGTTGCTTGACGCTGAACAGCGCCAAGCGCAGCTCGACGATTGCGTCCGCACGTCGGTAGCCACACCGCAGGCGGGTTATGTTCATCGATTGTTCGAGGCACAGGTGGCCCGCTCGCCGGAGGCGCAGGCGCTGGTCATCAATGGCCAGCGCTTGAGCTACGGGCAACTCAATACCCGGGCCAATCAATTGGCGGTGGAGCTGCAACGTCACGGGGTGGGCGCGGGTGTGCTGGTGGGCATTGCCGTCGAACGCAGCCCGCACATGCTGATCGGGTTGTTGGCAATCCTCAAGGCCGGCGGCGCCTATCTGCCTCTCGATCCCGCGTTCCCGCAGGATCGCCTCGCCTACATGATTGAGGACAGTGGCATCGACCTGTTGCTGACCCAACATTCACTGCTCAGCCAGATCCCGGTGCCTGACACGGTCACTACGCTGGTGCTGGATCAACCGGGCAATTGGCTTGACGGCCATGCCGGTGACGATCTGCCTACCCGGCTGGATCCGGAGCACCTGGCTTATGTCATCTACACGTCTGGCTCCACCGGCCAGCCGAAAGGGGTGATGGTGCGACATGGCGCCCTGACCAACTTTGTCGCAAGCATGGCCAGGGTGCCGGGCATGACCGCCCAGGATCGGGCGTTGTCACTGACCACGTTCTCGTTTGATATTTTCGGCCTGGAAATCTACGTACCCCTGATGGTCGGCGCGTGCATCGTGCTGACCGGCCAGGAGGTGGCGCAGGACCCGTACGCCGTGCTGGCCCTGATCGACGCCGAACAGGTCAACGTGGTGCAGGCGACTCCCTCGACCTGGCGCATGTTGCTCGACAATGAACAGGCCCACGTGCTCCAGGGGTGCACGTGCCTGTGCGGCGGCGAGGCGTTGCCCCAGGAACTGGCGGTGCGCATGCTTGGCCTTGGCGGTGAAGTCTGGAATCTCTATGGCCCGACGGAAACCACGGTCTGGTCGGCGTTGCACCGGCTGCGTCCGCAGGCTGCGCAACCTTGGCTGGGCGGGCCAATCGACAACACATCGCTGTACATCGTCGGTGCAGACCTGATGCCGGTGCCCTATGGTGTTGCCGGCGAATTGCTGATCGGCGGGGACGGTCTGGCGCGGGGTTACTTCCAGCGCCCGGGATTGACCGCCGAACGTTTTGTTCCCCATCCGTTTTCCAGCACCGGCGAGCGGCTTTACCGCACCGGCGACCTCGCACGTCAGCGCCCGGACGGTATCCTCGAATACCTGGGGCGGATCGACCATCAGGTGAAAATTCGCGGTTTCCGCATCGAGCTCGGGGAAATCGAAGCGCGCCTGCTGGAGCAGGACGCTGTACGTGAAGCCGCGGTACTGGCCCAGGATGCCCCGGGCGGCCAGGCGTTGGTGGCGTATGTGGTCCCCGCCGCCGAATGGCAGGGCCTGGATGCCGACGGCCAGGGTCGCCTGCGCGACAGCCTGAACGCCCGGCTCAAGGCCAACTTGCCCGACTACATGGTGCCGGCGCATATGGTGCTGTTGCCAAGGTTCCCGCTGACCCCCAATGGCAAGCTGGACCGCAGGCAACTGCCCAAGCCCGATGCCAGCCAATGGCAGAAAACCTACGTGGCTGCGCAGACACCGGTGCAGCAAGCGGTGGCGGCGATCTGGGCCGAGGTGCTCAACGTGCCGCGGGTTGGCCTGAGTGACAACTTTTTCGAGCTGGGCGGCCATTCGCTGCTGGCGACCCAAATGGTTTCGCGGATTCGCCAGCAACTGCAAGTCCAGGTGCCTTTGCGCCTGCTGTTCGCCCATAACACCCTGCAAGCATTTGTCGAGGCGATGGCCCCGGCATCGTTGACTCCTGAACAGGCCATCCCGCGCGTTGCACGCGACCAGCCGCTTGCCCTGTCATATGCCCAGCAACGGCAATGGTTTTTGTGGCAATTGGAGCCCACCAGCAGCGCCTACCACATTCCCGCGGCCCTGCGTTTGCGCGGCCACCTTGACCTGGCGGCCTTGCAACAGTGTTTTGACGCCCTGGTGGCGCGTCATGAGAGCTTGCGTACCCGGTTTGTGCTGGAGAACGAGCGTTCCGTACAACGGGTCGACGCGCCGGCACCGGTGGCGATTGCGCTTGAATCGGCGGCTGCCGGGCTGGATGACCCTGGCCTGCGCGGCTTGATTGAAACTGAAACCCGCCAACTCTTTGATCTGCAGCGTGGGCCGTTGCTGCGGGTCAAGCTGTTGCAACTGGGCGCTGAAGATCACGTGCTGATCCTGACCCAGCACCACATCGTGTCGGATGCCTGGTCGATGCGGGTCATGATCGATGAGCTGATGCAGTTATACCGCGGCTTCAGTCAAGGCCAACCGGCGGCGTTGGCGGCACTGCCGATCCAGTATGCCGATTACGCACAGTGGCAGCGTCAGTGGCTGGCGGCGGGTGAGCAGCAACGTCAGCTCAGCTACTGGACAGAACAGTTGGGCGGCGAGCAACCGGTCCTTGAACTGCCAACCGACCATCCACGTCCGGTTCAGCAAAGCTATCGTGGGGCCCGGCTGCCGATCACCCTCGAGCCGTCCCTGGCCGAGAGTCTCAAGCGCCTGGCGCAGCGGCAAAACACCACACTGTTCATGCTGCTGCTGGCCGGCTTCCAGACCTTGTTGCACCGCTACAGCGGACAGCAGGATATTCGTGTCGGGGTACCGATTGCCAACCGCAATCGCCTGGAAACCGAAGGGATGCTGGGTTTCTTCGTCAACACCCAGGTACTCCGGGCCGACATTGAGGGGCACCTGCGCTTTGACCAATTGCTTCATCAGGTCAAGCAGCGGGTACTGGGAGCACAGGCCCATCAGGACCTGCCGTTCGAGCAACTGGTGGAGCTGCTTGCACCTGCACGCAACCTGAGCCATACGCCGTTGTTCCAGGCCATGTTCAACCATGCCAGTGATGCTCGTCGCGAGGCGATTGAACTGCCGGGGTTGAGCCTGGAGCAATTGACCTGGGATTCGGGCAGCGTGCAGTTCGACCTCTCCCTGGATACGTTCGAGTACAGCGAAGGTATCAGTGCCGCACTGTCCTATGCCTCTGACTTGTTTGAGCCAGCCACCGTCGCACGCCTGGGCGAGCACTGGCTGAACCTGCTGCGCGCGATTGTGGCCAACCCCACCCAGCGCATCGCCGAATTGCCGATGCTCGATGCGGTGCAGCGCCGGATGATGGTTGAGGACTGGAACCGCACGTTCGCCCACTACCCGAACCACCAGCCGGTGCACCACTTGATCGAAGCCCAGGTGGAGCGGGCCCCGCATGCCGTGGCGTTGGTGTTCGAGGGTCAGTCGCTGACCTATGCCCAGCTCAACGCGCGGGCCAACCGATTGGCTCATGCCTTGATCGCGCGTGGCGTAGGCCCCGATGTGCTGGTGGGCATTGCACTGCACCGCAGCCTGGAAATGGTGGTGGGCCTGTTGGCGATCCTGAAGGCCGGCGGCGCCTATGTACCGCTGGACCCGGAATACCCGCCGGAACGCTTGTCCTACATGATCGACGACAGCGGCATCGAATGGTTGCTGACCCAGCAAGCGCTGGTCGCAACCTTGCCGCTGCCGGAACGGGTGCGCACGCTGATACTCGATGGTGACGATGCCTGGCTGGCCGGTGAGGCGCAAGGCAACCCCGAGTCGCGGGCCGTCGCGCAAAACCTCGCCTATGTGATTTACACCTCCGGATCCACTGGCAAACCCAAAGGGGCTGGCAACAGCCACGGTGCCCTGACCAACCGGTTGTGCTGGATGCAACAGGCCTACGGGTTGCACGCCGACGACCGCGTGCTGCAAAAAACGCCGTTCAGCTTCGATGTGTCCGTCTGGGAGTTTTTCTGGCCGCTTATGACCGGCATCCGCTTGGTCGTGGCGTCGCCAGGGGATCATCGCGATCCACAGAAGCTGGTCCAATTGATCGAGCGCGAGGGCATTACTACCCTGCATTTCGTCCCGTCGATGCTGCAAGCGTTCGTGCTGGATGCCAATGTCAGCCGCTGCACCAGCCTCACCCGTATCGTTTGCAGTGGCGAAGCGTTGCCGATCGATGCGCAGCAGCAGGTCTTCGCCAAGCTGCCGGGCGCGGGGCTGTTCAATCTCTACGGCCCTACCGAAGCCGCAATTGACGTCACCCACTGGACCTGTCGTGACGAGGGCCGTGACGCCGTGCCCATCGGCGAGCCGATTGCGAACTTGATGACCTACATTCTCGACGCCGAGCTCAACCCGGTGCCCTGCGGCGTCAACGGCGAACTGTACCTCAGCGGCCAGGGACTGGCGCGTGGGTATCACCGTCGCCCGGAGCTGACGGCCGAACGATTCGTGGCAAGCCCGTTTGTCGCGGGTGAACGGCTGTACCGCACGGGCGACTTGGCCCGTTACCGCGTTGACGGGGTGATTGATTACATTGGCCGTATCGACCATCAGGTGAAAATCCGCGGCTTTCGTATCGAGCTGGGTGAAATCGAGGCCCGTCTGCTGGAGCACGGGGCCGTGCGCGAAGCCGTGGTGGTGGCGCAGGACAGCCGCAACGGCAAAGCCCTGAGTGGCTACGTCGTTACCCAGCCTGGCGCCGCCAGCGACTGGCCGGCACTGCGCGAGGCGCTGACTGCGCATCTGCGCCAGACCCTGCCGGAACACATGGTGCCGACGCACCTGACGCCGCTGGAAAAAATGCCCCTGAGCCCCAACGGCAAACTCGACCGCAAGGCTCTCCCGGTGCCAGACATGGCTGAGGTACAGCAGGACTTCGTGGCTCCCGCCAATGCAGTCGAAAGTGCCCTGGTCGAGATCTGGCAAGCCGTGCTCGGCGTGGCCCGGGTGGGCACTGCCGATAACTTCTTCGCCTTGGGCGGTGACTCGATCAATTCGATTCAAGTGGTCAGCCGTGCACGTCAGCAGGGAATCGGCCTGGCCCCCAAGGACCTGTTCCTGCACCAGAACATCCAGGCGCTGGCCCGGGCTGCGAGCGCCGATCAAGCCGCAACGATCGATCAGGGGCCGGTCAGCGGTGACAGCCATCTGGTTCCGATGCAGCACTGGTTCTTCGCCAATGACATGGCGCACCGTGACCACTGGAACCAGTCGCTGATGCTGACCCCGCGCGAGCCATTGGACGGCGCATGTCTGCAGCAGGCCCTTGAGCACGTGGTGGCCCATCATGACGCCTTGCGCTTGCGCTTCGTGCAATCGGGCGATGGTACCTGGCAGGCCAGCCATGAGGCCGTCGGCGCACAACCGGTAGGCCTCTGGCAGCGCCAGGCAGAGAACGCCGATGAGATCATCGCCATTGCCAACCAGGCGCAACGCAGCCTCGACCTGCAACACGGCCCGCTGTTGCGTTGCAGCCTGATCGCAGTGCAGGACGGCAGTTCGCGCCTGCATCTGGCGATTCACCATCTGGTGATGGACGGTGTGTCGTGGCGCGTGCTGCTGGAAGACTTGCAAACGGCCTACCGGCAACTGGCGGTAAACCAGCCTGTGGTGTTGCCACCCAAGTCCACCGCGTTCAAGGCGTGGGCCGAGCAGTTGCAGGGCTACGCCCACAGCGAAGGGCTGGCTCGGGAGTTGAGTTACTGGACCGGGCAACAGGCCCATGCGTTGCCGGAACTGCCACGGGCGCGGCCTGAGGGCAGCCAGGCTTCGGTGCATGGCCATTCGGTCAACACGCGTCTGGATACAGAACAGACTCGGCGCCTGCTCAAGCAGGCACCGTCGGCCTATCGCACCCAGGTCAACGACCTTTTGCTCAGTGCCCTGGCGCAGGTGATTTGCCAGTGGACTGCGCAACCTGCGTGCCTGGTGCAACTGGAAGGCCATGGCCGTGAGGAACTGTTCGGCGACGTCGACCTGAGCCGTACGTTGGGCTGGTTCACCAGCCTGTTCCCGGTGGTATTGACCCCATCGGTGCACGCGGCAGACACCATCAAGGGCATCAAGGAACAGCTGCGCGCGGTGCCGAACAAGGGCCTGGGTTATGGCGTGCTGCGTTACCTCGGTGCAGAGGATGTCCGCTCGCGTCTGGCGAAACTCGCGCAGGCCCGGATTACCTTCAACTACCTCGGCCAGTTCGACCAGAGCTTTGATGAGCAGGCGTTATTCGCGCCGAGCGAGGAGGGCAGCGGGGCTGGGCACGCTGATGACGTGGCGCTGGGCAACTGGCTGACCATCGATGGCCGGGTGTACAACGGCCAGTTGTCCCTGGACTGGACCTTCAGCCGCGAAGTTTTTGATGAGGCCACCGTCCAGCAATTGGCCGATGCCTACGGCGTCGCGTTGCAGGCACTGATAGAGCATTGCTGCGGCGAAGAGCATCAGGGCCTGACGCCGTCTGACTTCCCGCTGGCCCGTTTGACCCAGGCGCACCTTGACGGCTTGCCGGTGCCCGTGGCGCAGGTGCAAGACGTCTATGCGTTGTCACCGATGCAAGAAGGCATGCTGTTCCACACCCTGGCCGACGACAGCAGCGGTTTGTACATCAACCAGATCAGCCTGCCGGTACACGGGCTGGATACCGAACGCTTCGCCGCAGCCTGGCAATCGGTGATTGAGCGTGAGGACATTCTGCGGACCAGCTTTCACTGGCAGGATGGCTTGAGCGCCCCGGTGCAAATTGTCCACCGCCAGGCCGAATTGCCGCTGCTGATCGAAGATTGGCGCGGCCAGGACATCAGCGAACAGGCGATCGGCGAGCGCGCAACGGCTGATTACCTGCAAGGGTTCGATCTGGCCCGTGCGCCGTTGCAGCGTGTGCTGTTGCTGCGGCTTGAGGACGACCGTTACCAGATGATCTGGACCTGCCATCACATCCTGATGGACGGCTGGAGCAGTTCGCGACTGTTTGGCGAGGTAATGCAGTTTTATGCCCAGGGCCACGTGCCGACACGCAACGGTCGTTACCGCGAGTTCATCGAATGGCTGCAACGCCAGGATCAACGGGCGCTGGAGGGCTTCTGGAGAAGCCGTCTTGCAACGCTGGAGCAGGCCACCTCGCTGAACCAGGCGATGTTCCCGCGGCATGTCGAGGATTTGCCCGGGCACCAGGCGCTTTACTCACGTTGGGATGCGGTGCAAACCGCACGCCTGCAACAGGCTTGCCGCGCCTTGCAAATCACCCCCAACACGCTGATCCAGGGCGCGTGGCTGTTGTTGCTGCAACGCTTTACCGGGCAGAACACTGTGGTGTTCGGTGCCACCGTGGCTGGCCGTCCTGCGGGGTTGGCCAATGCCGACAACATCCTGGGGCTGTTCATCAATACGCTACCGGTGATCCAGACCCTGGAACCCGCGCAGCCGCTGGATCAGTGGCTGCAAGCGTTGCAGGCCTGCAACATGGACATCCGTGAGTACGCACACGCGCCGCTGGCGGATATCCAGCGCTGGTCGGGGCTGGGTGGGCAAGGGCTGTTCGACAGCATCATCGTGTTTGAAAACTACCCGATCGATGAGCGCCTGGGTGAGCAACAGGACACCGGCCTGAGTTTCGGCGAGTCGCGTAACCATGACGTGACCAACTTTGCGATGGACCTGGCGGTCAATCTCGGCGAACAGTTGTCGATCGAATATCTGTTCCTGCGCAATGCCTTCAGTGTCGAGGCGGTAGAGCAGATTCGCCGCTGCATGGAAGACACCCTCGAGGCCATGATCGTTACGCCGACGGCGCGCCTGGGCAACCTTCAGCGCCTTGGGGCCGAGCAGTGGCGAGCCTTTGAGCAGTGGAGTGCGGCGCCGAATGCCAGCTATCACGCGCAGCTCTTGCCGGAACTGATCGCACGCCATGCCGATTCGCGTGGCGAGGCGACGGCACTGGTGTGTGGGGGCGATTCGCTGAGCTACGGTGAGCTGGAACGTCGAGCCAATGGCCTGGCCCATCGCTTGATCGAGCTGGGGGCTGGGCCGGAAGTGGTGGTCGGGGTGGCCCTGGAGCGCTCCGTCGAGATGATCGTGGCGTTACTGGCGGTGATGAAAAGCGGCGCGGCTTATGTGCCGTTGGACATCGACTATCCGCCCGAACGCCTGGCGTTCATGATGCAAGACTCGGCGATGGCGCTGTTGCTGACCCATAGCCAGGTGCAGGCGCGCCTTCCGGCGGTGGAAGGCCTGGCGCAGCTGGCCATCGACACGTTTGACCGCGCCGGCTACAGCGACACGCCGCCCGCCAGCAGTTTGCTGGGCGCCAATCTGGCCTACTTGATTTATACCTCGGGCTCCACCGGTCGGCCGAAAGGCGTGGCAGTGGCGCATGGGCCGATGAGCATGCATTGCCAGGCCATCGCCGGGCTGTATGACATGGATGAGCGTACCCGCGAGCTGCATTTCATGTCATTTGCCTTCGACGGCGCTCATGAGCGCTGGCTCAGTACGCTATTGAGCGGGGGCACGCTGGTGATCCGCGATGCCAGCCTGTGGACACCGGAGCAGACCTTCGACGCCTTGCATCAACACGGCATCACGATTGCCTGTTTCCCGCCGGCCTACCTCAAGCAGTTGGCGGAGTACGCGGCCCATAGCCAACAGGAACCACCCGCGGTACGGGTGTATTGCTTCGGTGGCGATGCGGTGCCGGACCAGACCTTCGAACAAGTGAAAGCGGCACTGCGGCCACAGTTCTTTACCAACGGCTATGGCCCCACCGAAACCGTGGTCACGCCGATGCTCTGGAAGGTCCCGGTCGACACCCGGTGCGAGGCTGCCTATGCGCCGATCGGGCGTGCTGTCGGCGAGCGCGCGCTGTACGTGCTGGACGAAGACCTCAACCCGCTGCCGCCGGGGATTGCCGGTGAGCTCTACATCGGCGGACAGGGCATTGCCCGCGGCTATTACCGTCGTCCGGACCTGAGTGCCGAGCGCTTTGTGCCGGACCCGTTCGGGTCGCCGGGCGATCGCCTCTACCGCAGCGGCGACCTGGTACGCCAGCGTGTTGATGGTGTGCTTGATTACGTCGGGCGTATTGACCACCAGATCAAGGTCCGGGGCTTTCGCATTGAACTGGGGGAAATCGAGGCGAGCCTGCGGCAACTGGACGATGTCAGTGACGCGTTGGTGATCGCCCGTGACAGTGCGTCGGGCAAGCAACTGATCGGTTATGTGGTGACGCCCGATGGCATGGCCATCGGTGATCGCCTCAAGGCGGACTTGCGCGCGCAATTGCCGGATTACATGGTGCCCACCCAGGTCATCTGCATGGCGGCGCTGCCTGTCACGCCCAATGGCAAGCTGGATCGCCAGGCCTTGCCGGAGCCTGAATTCAAGGGCGGCGAGTATGTTCCCGGCCGTACTCGTGACGAGCAACTGCTGGCACAGGTCTGGGCTGATGTGTTGCAAGTGGAGCGCGTGGGTATCACCGACAACTTCTTCGAGTTGGGCGGTGACTCGATCCTCAGCCTGCAAGTCGTCTCGCGGGTACGCAACCACCCTGAACTGAAGATGGACCTCAAGCTGCGGGACCTGATGCGCGGGCAGACCATCGAGGCGATTTTCGAGCAGCGTTCAAGCACCGTCGCCACGCTGATCGAGGATGTTTCGCAGGTGGCCGCCGAGGGCCAGTTCAACCTGATTCCGATCCAGCAGTGGCTGTTCGACCAGCGTATGAGCGAGCCGCACCATTACAATCAGGCATTGATGCTGCGTGCACGCCAGGCGCTGAATCTGCCGGCGCTGGAGCTGGCATTGCGCTGCATGTTGAAGCAGCACGACGCCCTGCGCCTGCGCTTTCGTAAGGTGGGCGCACGCTATTGCCAGCATTACCAGCCGCTGGAGGACATGCAGGCGCAATGGGCCACTGAGCCCTTGTTATGGCAACACACCGTGGCCGATGAGGCGGAGCTTGAACTGTACGCCGAACAGGTACAGCGCAGCCTGGACCTGCAAGACGGGCCGGTGTGGCGTACCGCTCATGTGACGTTGGGCGATGGCCAGGTGCGGGTATTGATGGTGATCCATCATTTGGTGGTCGACACCGTTTCCTGGCGTTTGCTGCTGCAGGATTTGCAGGTCGCTTATGAGGCTTACCGCAATGGCCAGGCGCCGGCCCTGCCGATTCGTACCAGCAGCTACCGGGCCTGGGCCGAGGGGCTGCAAGCTTACGCGGCGAATTATCCGGCGCAGGAGCAAGCCTGGTGGCTTGAGCAGATCGACCAGCCGGGCAGTGAGCTGCCGTGCGATAACCCGCGTGGCAAGAACCAGGTGCAGTACCAGTCGGTCGCGCTGATGGGCCTGTCGCAGGAACATACCCAGCAGTTGCTCAAGCAAGTGCCTGCGGTCTACCAGACGCAGATCAACGATGTGTTGCTCGCCGCGCTGAGCCGGGTGTTGTGCCGCTGGAGCGGGCAGCCTTCGGTATTGATCCAGCTCGAAGGCCATGGCCGCGAAGACCTGGTCAAGGACATCGACCTGAGCCGCAGCCTGGGCTGGTTCACCAGCATGTTCCCGGTGCGCCTGGCACCCGGTGCCGGGGCTGATATCGGGAGCTCGGTACGTGCGGTGCAGCGGCAATTGGCGGCCGTACCGAACAAGGGCCTGGGCTACGGCATCCTGCGTCACATGAGCGGTGTGTCGATGGCCGATACCTTGCGCCTGGCACCCCAGGCGCGTGTCACCTTCAACTACCTGGGGCAGTTCGACCAGAGCTTCGATGACAAGGCGATGCTGGTGCCGGCTCAGGAGAGCTATGGCAGTTGCTACAGCCCGCAGGCGGCCCTGGGCAATTGGCTGGAAGTGGTGGGGCAGGTGTATGACGGACGCCTGGCGATGCGCTGTATTTTCAGCACGCGCCGCTACCGTGCCGAAACCGTCGAACAGTTGATGCGAGAGTACCAGGCCGAACTGGAGGCGCTGATCGAGCATTGCGTGGCACAAGCGGCTTAAGGATTGAGGCCGATCCATCGTTATACAAAGAGGGGCCCTTGTGGCTCCTCTTTCGTCTGTGGCTTTTTCATAAGGAAACCTGCGATGTCCTTGCATCCGGAACTCAATGCCTTCCTCGACCTGGCGCAAGAAAGCCAGGCGGACGGTCCTGGGCCGTTTCACCTGTCAACGCCCGCCCAAGCTCGTGAGGCGTTCGAGCGCACCACCGCGCAACTGCGCTGGCAGGCGCCTGCGCAGGTGCGCTGCAGCCACATCGAATTCACGGCACGCGATGGCGCGACGCTGGCGTTGCGTGTGTACCGTCCCGCTGACGTTTCGGCGCAGAGCCTGCCGGTGCTGGTGTACTTCCATGGCGGTGGCTACGTGGTCGGCAGCCTGGAATCCCATGACGGGGTGTGCCGCGAATTCTGCGCCAGAACTCCGTGTGCGGTGGTTTCAGTGGGTTATCGACTGGCGCCGGAGCACAGGTTCCCGACGCCGCTGAACGATGGCGCCGATGCCATGGCCTGGCTGGCCGATAACGCTGCAGCCGAAGGCCTGGACCTCACCCGCGTGGCTTTCGGTGGCGACAGTGTGGGGGCCACGCTGGCGACGGTGCTGGCGTTGCAGTCGGTGCTCGAGCCCGCGACGCTGGCAATTAAACCCTGCTGGCAACTGCTGTGCTATCCGGTGACGGACGCTTCTACCAATAGCCCGTCGACCGAGCTGTTCGGCGAGGGCTATCTGCTGGAGACCGAGACACTGGAATGGTTCTACCGGCATTACGCCCGGGAGGCGGCGGATCGTCTTGACTGGCGCTTCTCGCCGTTACTGGCGCCGGGGTACCCGGGCATGCCACCGGCGCTGATTGCGTTGGCCGGTCATGACCCGCTGCTGGATGAAGGGCGTGCCTATGCCCGACGGTTGCAGGAACAGGGGGTGGCGGTGGAAGTGATCGAGTACGCCGGGTTGATTCACGATTTCCTGCGCCTGCAGAGCGTGGTGCCGGATATCGACGAGGTGTACGCTCAATTGACCCAGGCATTGCGAGCCGCGCTGGCAGCTTGAGAACAGGCACAAAAAAACCGGGCCAGGCCCGGTTTTTTTGTGGGTGTCGGCTAGAAGTTGTACGTCACGTCAACCGAGGCGACGCGTTCCTGGCCGTAGTAGCAGCCGAACGAGTAGTTGCAGTGGGACACGTACTCGCGGTTGAACACGTTCTGCACGTTCAGGCTGGTCTCCACGCCACGCAGGCTTGGCGATACCTTGCTCAGGTCGTAGCTGACGGTGGTGTCATAGACCACAAAGCCCGGGACCTCGAACGAGTTGGCAGCATCACCGGGTTTGGGGCCGGTGTAGCGGGCGCCGGCACCGAAGGTCAGGCCATTGAGCACCGCCTGGGTGAAGTGGTAGTCAACCCACAGCGATGCCGAAACCGGAGCCTGTTGCTCGGTGCGGTTACCGGTGTTGCCGTAGTTGTTCTTGATGTAGAACGCGTCGAGGTAGGACGCAGCAGCCAGTACGTCGACGTTGGCAATCGTCGATTTGACTTCCAGTTCAACACCGCGGGAGCGAACCTGGCCTTGCTGGACCGAGTACTGGGTGTACTCGTTATCCTGGCTCAACACGTTTTTCTGCTTGATCTGGTACACGGAAGCCGTGATCAGCGTCTTCTCGAACGGCTGGTACTTCACACCCACTTCGTACTGTTCGCCTTCGGTCGGCGCGAAGGCCTTGCCGCCACGTTCGGGCGCGGTAGTGCCAACGGTCGGCAGGAAGGATTCGGAGTAGCTGACGTACGGCGCCAGCCCGAAGTCGGTGACATAGGTCAGGCCGACACGGCCGGTGAACTTGTTGTCACGCTGTTCGGTGATGGAGTTTGCAATCAGGTCCTTGTTTTCAACTTCAGCCCAGTCCTGACGGCCACCAATGGTCAGGATCCACTTGTCCAGTTTGATCTGGTCCTGCAGGTAGACGCCGGTCTGGCGCACGGTGTTGTCCCACTTGGTGGTTTTTTCCGGGGTCAGGCTGCTGGTGTCGTAGTTGTTGTTTTCACCGTAGAGGTTGATCGGCAGTACGTTGTAGGCGTTGTAGCCGGTGTATTTGCGGTTGAAGTTGCGATAGTCCAGGCCGACCAGGGTGGTGTGCTCCAGCGCGCCGGTGTTGAATTTGTATTCCAGGTTGTTATCGATGGTGTAGGCGGTGTTGTGCTGGCGCCAGTCGAGTTTGACACGGTTGGCCCGGGTCTGGTCGACCGCGCCGGTGACTGCATCGGTGACGAAGCTGCGCAGGTAGAAGCCTTTGTAGTCGTCGCGTACGTCGGTGTAGCGGGCGGTGGAGCGACCTTTCAGGTTTTCGCTGAAG
The DNA here is from genome assembly GCF_054071215.1 of Pseudomonas sp. SDO5522_S412. Classification (NCBI taxonomy): domain Bacteria; kingdom Pseudomonadati; phylum Pseudomonadota; class Gammaproteobacteria; order Pseudomonadales; family Pseudomonadaceae; genus Pseudomonas; species Pseudomonas sp. SDO5522_S412. The sequence goes on from NZ_JBSVWQ010000045.1 coordinate 19,471, forward strand.
CTGTGGGTCAAGTCGTAGCCCAGGATGAACTGGTCACGTTTGTAGTCGTTGTATTTCGAGTCGCCGGAGAAGAAGTTGCGGTCGATGCGTTTGCCGTTGGGGCCGCGCTCGAGAGAGCCGATCATTGGCAACGCCTGATAGTCTTCCAGGCCTCGGTCCCGCTGGATCTGCGCCAGTACGGTCAGGGATGTGTCGTCGTTCGGGGCCCAGGTCAGGCTGGGTGCCAGCAGCATGCGTTCGCTGTGGGTATGATCGACCTGCTGGTTGCCTTTCTTCGCGACGCCGACGATGCGATAGCTGAACTCTTTCTGATCGTCGAGCGGGCCGCTGGTGTCGAATGCGCCGTTGACCCGGTTGTAGCTGCCGGCACCGATCTTGACCTCGCTGCGTTGTTCGGTGGTCGGTCGCTTGGAGACCATGTTGATCAGGCCGCCCGGCTGGTTCTGGCCAAAGAGCACCGACGATGGGCCCTTGAGCACTTCGATGCGCTCCAGGGTATACGGATCGATTTGCGGGGCGCCGCCGAGGCTGCCGGCATAGGGCAAGTAAGCGCCGTCCAGGTACAGCTGGGTAGGGGCGAAGCCACGGCTGGTGATTTCGTCGGCGATCGCATTGCGGTCGGTGAAGCCGCCGGTGTTCAGGCCTGGCGTGTAGCGCAAGGCCTGGGTCAGGTTGAGTGCGCCCTGGGTTTCGATCTGTTTAGCGGTGACCACGTTGACGGTTTGCGGGATTTCCAGGAGGGGCGTATCGGTCTTGGTGCCGGTGGCGCTGCGGGTGGCAACGTAGCCGTCCACGGGGCCGTAGGCCGATTCAACAGCCTGGCCACTGATGGTGGTGGCACCCAGCTCCAGTGAATCACCCGTTGCCCGGGCACGTACGGTGACGGTGTTGGCTTGAACGGTGAACACAGCGCCGGTCCCCACCAGCATCTGCGACAACGCCTGTTCAGGCGACAACCGGCCGCTCACCGGCTGGCTGTGCTGGCCCTTTACATCATCGGCGCTGTACAGCACTTGCATGTTCGACTGGGTGCCCAGCGCCTGCAGGGCGCTTGCCAGTGATTGTGCCGGGATATTGAAGTTGATCTCCTGGGCCTGAACCTGCGCACTGAACGGCAACGCCAGCGCCATGCTGAACGCGGTGGCGCTGAAGCCCGGCTGCAGCATACGGCGCATGAACAAGGCTTTGGTAAAACGTGGAATCCCCGCAATTGCTGACATTGTGCTCACTCTTACTGGTTTTAATGGTTGCGTAGTTGTTAGCGATTCTTAATTAGACGCACGAGGCCGAAAAAACCAGAATGAGAATCTAACTTATTCATGCCGGTTGCAGTTCGGTGGCTACTTTCCCGGCTTCCATGCGCACCAGTTGGTCGGCAATGTCGAAGTAACGATCGTCGTGGGAAATCACGATGATGGTTTTGCCCAGGCGCTTGAGATCCGGCAGCAACTCGGTGTAGAAAATCCGCCGGAACGTCGGGTCCTGGTCTGCGGCCCATTCGTCAAACACCAGCACCGGGCGTTCCTCCAGCCATGCATTGACCAGCGCCAGGCGCTTGCGCTGGCCGGTGGACAGGTCGGTGGTGGTGAACGAACCGTCACGCACGCTGACCTTGTGGCCGATTTCCAGGCGCTGCAGGTATTGGTTGGCATCTTCGGGAATATGGGTATCGCCCTGCACCACGTCGTCGAACAGGTAGTAGTCAGCGAAGATCGTGGTGAACAACTGGCGATAGTCGTCACGTGTCACTGCCGTCACGGGCTGCCCGTTGAGGCGGATTTCTCCCTGCTGCGGGGCGTACAGGCCTAGCAGCAGCTTGATCAGGGTGGTCTTGCCGCAACCGTTTTCGCCGACAATGAAGATGATGTCGCCTTGCTCGATCTTCAGGTTGACCGGGCCCAGGCGAAACGGTGCGCTGCCTTCGGTGGCGGGGAAACTGTAGGACACGTCCGTCAATTCCAGGCTGTGCACCGGCGTACTCTGGTTGCCTTGGTCGCTGAGCAGCAGGTGGGGTTCGGGCGAGGAAAACTGCTCCGACAGCGCGGCGATACGGCGGAATGCGATCTGCGCGCGGCTGACGATTGGCAGGGTGCCAATCAGATGCTCCAGCGGCCCTTTCATGTACAGCAGCACCAGCACAAAGCCGCTCATCACTGATTTGTCGGCACTCGGCCACAGTGATTGCAGGGCGAGTGCCAGCCCGATGACCACGAAAAACAGCATGGAGCCGAGGGTCTTGGCGACGACGAAAATATTCACCGAACGAATTTGTGTGTCGCAGATTTTGTCGGCGGTGCTTTCTATCCCCGACACAAACATGCGGTGCCTGCGCGGACGATGGATGCGCAACTCCTTGGCGCCCTCGGCGATGGAATTGTAGTGTTTCTGCAGTTCGTCTTCGGCGTCGCGGGCCTCCATGAAGCCTTTGATTCCCCGGCCCCGGGCGATGTACTGGACGACCGTGCCGATGATGATCGCGACCACCATGATCAAGAACATCGGCCATGACAGCATCGCCAGGTAACCCATGCAGCCAAGGGTGACGGTCAGCGAAATGGCCAGCGGGGCGAAGGCGAACGCGAAATCGCTGATGGTGTCGACGTCGTGGGTGAGCACCGGGATCAGGCGGTGGCTGCGGTAGCGCTCAATCTGTTCGATGGGCGCCGACAGGACTTTTTCCCCAAGCTCCTTGCGCAGCCGGGCGATGATCTTTTGCCCCACATAATTGGTGCCGATATCGGAAAAGATCGAACTGACCAGTGCCAGCAGGCAGAGGCCGGCAAAGGCGCCGACCACGGTGTTGGTCAGGCCGTTGTCGGCGTGCAGCACGGTATTGATGGTCGCCAGCAATACCGTGACGCTGAGGCCGCCGACCATGCCGAGCAGAATGGAGCCGACAACGATCAGCCGAAAGGGTTTGAGCAGGGTGAACAATTCATTGATCACCCCACGTGTTGGTTTGCTCATGGAGGTTCCCTGCTTGAAGATCGGCCGGGCCCGGCTTCGGTCGCGGGCTCGGCCTGGGTGGCATAGAGGGCGGTGGTGCGCCGCAATGCGTTGCATGACGGGTCACACACACCTGTAAAACGACTGGGAGGAGGGTTAATTTAGAGGGCTGGCTGCCTTACAGGTCCCGCACGACGCGAAAGCCGATCCAGTCGCCGCGGTTGTCCGGTACCAACGCATTGCGGTTGCCGGAGCGGGAGAACACGGGGGCTTCACCCCAGTCGTTGCCGCGGATGCGTCTGAACTGGCATTTACCGGTCAGCCAGGCGCTGCCGTCGCTTGGGGCGCCGACGTAATCATCGTTGTAGCAATCGGCTGTCCACTCGTAGACGTTGCCGTGCATGTCGTACATGCCGAACGCGTTGGGCGGGTAGCTGCCCACCGGGGACGAGTAGCTGTAGCCATCCGCCGGGCCGTAGGTGTTGGCATGCTGGGCAATGCTGTAGCCCTTGCCCTCGTCGAACGGGAAGGGGAACGGGCCGGTGGAGCCGGCGCGGGCGGCGTATTCACGTTGGGCTTCACTGACCATCTGGTAGTGATGGCCGGTTTTCTTCGATAGCCAGGCGACGTAGTTCTGCACATCCTCGAAGTCCATGCACACGGCAGGTTGGCGCGGTCCCTGGGGGTAGCGCGGCTTGCTGGCGACGCACTCGCGGCCGGGTCGTTCATCGCCATTGGCAATCTTGACCCCGGACTGGCGTACATAGCTGTCCCACTCGCCGGCGGTGACCTGGAAGCGGCTCATGGCGAAGGGCCTGGCAAAGGTGACCGGGTGCATCGGGCCTTCATCAGGCTCGCGGCCCACTTCGTCTTCCGGGGTGCCCATAGTGAACGTACCGGCGGGCAACACGACCATTTCCGGGCAGTCCTTGCAGTCCTTGAACACTTTACCGGGTGTCGGCGTGGCCGCCTGGGCCAGCCCCGGTAGCAGGGCACTGCACAGTGTTGTCAGAATCACTGCGGCCAGCGGTTTCAGGTGCGGGTGATGGTTCATGGGAGCATCTCGCTGAAATGAAAAAGAGGCGTCACAACCGTTGGCTCAGCAACGTCATGAAGCGCTGGATCTCGGCCGATGTGTTGAGCAGGCCCGGGGAAGTGCGAATCACCGGGCCGGCGTCCCGATATACCGAGTCGATCACTACCCGGTTTTTCATCATGTGGGCGGCCACGTCGCGGCTGTCCTGGCCGTTGACCCGGAAGAAGGTGAAGCCTGCCGACAACTCGCTGCTGCGGGGTGTCACCAGCTCTATCTTCGAGTGCGCCAGCAGTTGGGTCTTCAGTTCGTCGTTGAGCTGATGAATGCGTGCCTGTACCTGCGGCTTGCCCAACTGCAAGTGCAGTTTGAAGGCTTCATCCGCAGCCCAGCGATGTTCAAAGGCGTGGTAGCCGCCGGGTGTCATGGTGGTGGCGAAGTTGGTGTCTTCGGAGAAGGTCGGCACCATCGGTGTCACGTCGGTGTTCTGTTCCGAGCGGGCGCAAATGATCCCGGTGCCCCGCGGGCCGAACATCCACTTGTGGGTGCCGGCAATGAAAAAGTCGCAATGCATGTCCGGGAAGTCGAGGTTCTCGACGCCAAACCCATGCACACCATCGACCACGTAGAGGATGCGGTCCTTGTCGTCACGGTTGCGGTTGTGTTCATCCACCAGCTTGCCGATCGCGCCGATCGGCAGCTTGACGCCGCTGCCGGATTGCACCCAGGTCATGCCGAGCACACGGGTATTGGGGCGGATATTGCGCTCGATAGAACCGAGCACTTCATCGACGGACACCGAATGGGCGCTCTCGAACAATTTGATCTTGCGTACCTGGGTGCCTTCCTTGCGTACCCGGAAATCGAGGCTGTAGGCGGTGGCGTAATGTTCGTGAACAGTGGTGAGGATTTCCTGGTCGGGGCGTACCTGGATCCCGCCGTAAATCATCGCCAGGCCTTCGGAGGTGCTGCCGGTCAGGGCTATCTGGCCGGGCCTGGCATTCAGGTAGCGGCCGGCCCATTCGCGCACCTGGCCTTCACGCTTCCATGTCTCTTGCAGGTCCCAATCCATGGCCAGGCCGGGGTTGCGGTCGATCTGCGCGCGGTAGCGCTCGATGGCCTCACGCACCGGCTTGGGGTGCGAGGCCACCAGGAAATTCGAAAAGTGCAGGTAGTCCGGGTCCTGGGTAAACAGTTGGCGAAAGCCTGCCCAAGGGTCGCCAGGTGGTGCCGCATTGCCTGCCAGTGCCTGGGGGATGATGGCAGTGCCCAGCGGCAGGCTCGCGGCAAGAAGCCCGGCCTGCTTGAGAAACGTACGGCGGTCGGTCATGAATTCACTTCATTCATTGAGGGTGGTTCAGCGGTTGGCCAATGGCTTGGCAGCTTTTTGTACCTGGTCCCAGACCCGCAGGAAGTTGCCTCCCCAGAGCTTGGCGATATCGGCTTCGGAGTAGCCGCGCTGGATCAGTTCCGCAGTCACGTTGCGCACTTCGCCGACGTTCTCCCAGCCCTTGAGGCCGCCGCCGTCGTTGAAGTCCGAGGCGATGCCGACGTGGTCGATGCCAACCTTGCGCACGGTGTAATCGATGGCATCGCCCAAGTCCTTGAGGGTGGCCTTGGGTTCTTCTTCGAGGATGGCGTACAGAGCACTGGCGTATTGGCCAAACTTTTGTTCTGGCCAGGCCGAGATGATCGGGTCGCCGGGCATCAGGGCTACGGCCAGGTTGGGCAGTGGCGGCAGGTCGAAGCGCGCGCGCAACGCGTTGAGTTTGTCCTGGGTGGGCTGGCTGAGGGGGCGCAGGTAAGCTGGGAAGCCCACCACCTGAACGACACCGCCGCTGTTCTTGATCAGTTGCAGTTCCTTGTCGCTGAGGTTGCGTGGTATGTCCACCGACGCCCGTGGCGCCGAGTGGGAGGCCACCATCGGTGTGCGGCTCAGTTGCGCAACTTGCTCCAGGGCCTTGGTGGACATCTGCGAGACATCAATGATTACCCCCAGGTCATTGAGGCGATGCACGGCTTGCTTGCCGATATCCGAGAGGCCGTCGAGGGCATCGGGTGAGTCATTGAAAAACGGCAGTGGGCGTGACGAGTCCGACCAGGCGTTGTTGCCGATGTAGCTGAAGCCGAACATGCGCATGCCGCGCGCGGTCCACAGGTTCAACTGATTAAGGTCATCACCCAGCGGGTAGGCGTTGAGCATGCTGATAAAGATCGCAAACTTGCCTTCGCCATGCAGACGCCGGAAATCATCCGGGGTGTAGGCAATGCCCACTTGGTTGGGGAAGTCGCGAACCATGCCGGAGATGATCTTGTAGCGAGTCTCCTGCTGGTGGCGGGCTTCTTCGACGAAACCCGTGGTGGGCTTGTGGGGCGCATTGGGGCCGTTCCACATTTCCGGCCAGCCGAAAATCGTCAGGGCTGCACCCGACAGGCGCCCCCGGCTGGCCTTGGCCAGGTCGAACTGGCCGCTGCCGTCCTTGTCGGCTTCGTTACCGGCGGTACCAAAGTTGAGCGGCACGGTGATGTGACTGTCGAACGACAGCAGGCGGTCCTGCATCTCATTGGCCTGCTTGATTACCGCCAACGGGTACCCGGCATTGCCCCTGAACCAATGGTCCCAAGCCAGGAACCCGGCCCCGGCGCCAATGGCCAGGACCAGCGGCAGGCCGAAGTACAACGCCTTTTTCGAACGTGGTTTTGTCATTGCCATCTCAGTCAGTTGAGGCCTTTGCTATCTGGGATGAACGAGCGATGGGCGGGAAAATTTAAGCCTGGGAGGCGCGGTGCTAAATTTCCCCTGTCAGCGAACGTTCTAGCTTGGATAAAGCCTGCTTGATGGCTGACACAGGTAAAGCAATGACGATTTCTCGACGAGGGTTCATCGCCGGCCTGGCGCTGACTGGCGCTGCAGTGCCTGCGGCCTTTTATGCCCATCGCGAGCTGACGCGTGAAGAGTTTCCGATTACCCCGGGCGAAGCCACGGTGGATCTGGCAGACACCGCCGGCCAGCATTTGGCGGACAGCCTGCGTGGCGTTTGGCATGTGCAGTTGGCAGGCCGCGATGCCGGCCTGAAAGGCCTGCCCCTGGAGGGCCTGGAATTGCTCCTCGACGTTGCCCCACGTGGGCGTGGCCTGCGGGGCTACCTCGACACTGGCGAACAACTGCGTGCCGACGGCGAGCCGCGCTATCGTGTGTTGGGTGACCTGACTCCCGGAGACGGGGCGCATCTGTACTGGCGCCTGATCGACCGCGATGCCGTGGACGGGGCTCCAGCCTACGAGTTCACAATGACCCTTGATGAAGTCTGGGCCGAATTCGGTAACGCCGGCAGCGGCACCTTGAGCGGGCAGATCCTCAGCCTGGACCGCCCATTGGCCCTGCTCGAACGGGACAATCATTTTGTCGCCACCAAGCGGCTGTTTCCCGAGGCGCGTGAGCGCATCGGTCTCAACCCGGTTCTATTGGCCTGGTTGATTGCTCCCGAACATCGCCTGTTTCACCAGCTCTGGCACGCTTCCCGTGACCAGTGGCACAAACTCTCCGAAGACAAGCGTAATGCCTTGCGGGGGATCGGCTGGCAGCCTGGTCCGCGTGACCGGGAGCGCGATGCACGGGGGCCGCGCAAGGATCGCAACGGTTCGGGTATCGACTTCTTTTTCATGCATCGGCACATGCTGGGCGCCGCACGTTCGATGCAGGACTTGCCATCGTGGACGTACTTCCCTCAGCCACAGCCGGGGCTGGAGCGTGATCGCCAGGGATTTGTGCGTTATTTCGACAATCATGACGGTTTCGCGTTGCCGCCTACCTGGATGGCGGCGAATGACAGTGCGTATACCCAGTGGGTCAGCGATATCAAGGCGGCCGAGACTTACCACAGTAACTTTGAGGTCTGGGAGTCGCAGTACCGCGACCCGCGCTACCTGGCGAAACTCACCTTGGGGCAGTTCGGCTCGGAGGTGGAGCTGGGCCTGCACGACTGGCTGCATATGCGCTGGGCCTCGGTGCCGCGGGACCCGTCCAACGGCGCGCCGGTGCCTTTTGCACGGGACCCGGCTGACTTTGCCGCGCGTTGGTACGTGGCAGAGAATGACTTCCTTGGAGATCCGTTTTCTTCTCACGTGAATCCGGTGTTCTGGCGTTTTCATGGTTGGATCGATGACCGCATCGAGGATTGGTTTCGTGCCCACGAGCGTTTTCATCCGGGTGAAGTGAGCCGGCTGGAGGTCAACGGCGTGCCCTGGTTTGCGCCGGGGCGCTGGGTGGAGGTGGATGACCCGTGGCTGGGGCCGGACACCCATGGTTGCAGCACCACGCCGGGGTTGCAGAGGGGCAAGTCGATGGAGATGGACCCGGAGACCATGAAGCTGGCGCTGCGGATTACCTTCGGGGCGGATGAGGACAGGCTGGCCGGGCTGTTTCGCAAGGTGCCGAAGCGTCCCTGGTATGCGCGGCATTTGAAGGTCAAGGAGCGGGTGCTCTAAAGCGCGCCGCTCAACGGTGGGGGCCGGGCAAGCCCGGCTTTCATTCAGTTGATTGTGCTTGCTGGCACCTGCCAGCCGCCCCCCAGTGCCTTATACAATGCAATGCTTGCGTTCAGCCGCGATCGGCGTAATTGCACATTCATGTCCTGCGCCGCATATAACGTGCGCTGCGTCTCCAGCACCGTCAGCAAGTCCTCCGCACCGGCTTCATAGCGACTCTGGGCAATCTCGAAGGCAGTCTGCGCCTCCCTCAGTTCCTCACTCTGCCACTGACGCTGCGCATCCAGCCCGCGAATGCTGCTCAGGGCTTTTTCCACATCGGCAAAGCCATTGATGATCGCTCCCCGGTACGTCTGCAGCAGCTCATCCTGACGCGCCCGGGCCTTGTCCCGCTCGGCGCTCAGGCGGCCATTGTTGAAGATCGGTGCGACCAGGCCGGAAGTGAGGTTGTAGAACGGGCTGCGCACTACGTCGGCGAGCTTGTTGGCACCCGAGCCAAGGTCGGCACTGAGGGCGAGGGTGGGCAACATGGCTGCCCGGGCGACGGTGACGTCTGCCTGGGCTGCTGCCAGCCGGGCCTCGGCACTGGCGATGTCGGGACGGCGACTGAGCAGTTGGCTGGGCACGCCGGCGGTGATGCTCGGCCAGTTCAGTTGTGCAAAGGGTTGCGGGGCCAGGTGCAGGTCCTGCACCGGTGTGCCCAGCAGTGCCGCGAGGCTGATCAAGGCCTCGTCGGCCTGTTGCTGTGCCAGCGGCAGTTGGCGTTGTTGTGCGGCCACGAGGCTTTTTTGCTGGGCCAGTTCCAGGGCGGTGGCGGAGCCTGCATCGTGGCGAGTCTGCACCAGCTTCAACACGTTTTGGGCGTTGTCCAGGTTGAGTTGGGCGATGCGCAGTTGCTCACGCAATGACAGCCACTGGGTATAGCTGGTCGCAACACCGCTGAGCAGGGTCAGTTCCACGGTGGCCTGGTCGAACTCGCTGGCGCGCACCTCTTCCACGGCGCTGTCCCGGGCGGCGCGCTTGCCACCCCAGAAATCAATTTCGTAAGTGGCGCTCAGGCGCGCATCGAAGTAATCCACGGCCTTGTTGCTGCTGGTGGTATCCAGCTGGCTGTAGCCCTTGCCCCGCAGCAGCTTCTGGCGGTTTGCATTGAACGCGCCGGTGAGTTCAGGCAGCAACGGTGCGCCGGCTATCACTGCGCTGGCCTGGGCCTGGCGCACCCGGGCCATGGCGCTGGCCAGGTCGTAACTGCCTCTGCGGGCCCGTTCGATCAGTTGGTTGAGCTGGGGGCTGTCGAAGCTTGTCCACCATTGCTGGTTGTCCCGCAGCGCCGTTGCGTCGTTTGCACTGTGCCAGGCGGGCGGTGTTTGCATGCCTGCGTCCGGACGCGGTGCGGGGCTGCTGCAGGCGGCCAGCAGCAGGCTGGTGGCGAGGAGGGTCAGGGACACTTTCATAGGGCGATCATTCACTGGTAAGGGCCTTGACCGGGTCAAGTCGAGCGGCTTTGCGGGCCGGCATGAAACCGAAGATAACGCCGGTGACCAGGGCGCAGAAGAAGGCCCCCACGGCGGCCGGAATCGAGAACGCGACGGCCACGTTGCTGAGGATCAGCACGCCGCCCACCAGCAGGGCCAGGCCGATGCCGGTGACGCCGCCGACCACAGAGAGCATCACCGCTTCAGTGAGGAACTGGCGCAGGATGTCCCGCTGCCGCGCCCCGGTGGCCATGCGAATACCGATTTCCCGGGTGCGTTCACGTACGGTCATCAGCATGATATTCATCACCCCGATACCTCCCACCAGCAGCGAAATCGCGGCAATCGAGCCGAGCATCAGCGACAAGGTATTCTGGGTGCGTGCCTCGGCCTGGATCATCGCGGCATTGTTGGTCAGTTCAAAGTCGTGCTTGCCGTTGTGCAGGCGCAGCAACAACTGATTGATAGCCTGTTCGGCGTCGTGCACGTTGCGCGCGTCGGCGGCGGCAATCACTACGTATTCGGGGTTATAGCTGCCGAACAAGCGCACGCTGGCGGCAGAGTAGGGGATGGCGATACGGTCGTCGCTGTCTTTGTCGCCGGAGCTGGCGCCTTTTTCGGCGAGCACACCGACCACCTGGAATGGAACGTTTTCGATCAGGATGTATTGCCCGATCGGGTCGGTCACATCCTTGAACAGCTTGTCGCGTACCCGTTTGCCGATCACTGCCACCGTGGCTCCGGCGCGCTCGTCGGCCTCGGTGAAGTAACTCCCCTCGACCACTGGCCAGTTGAAAATGGCCGGGAAATTGGTGTCATTGCCACCGACATACGCCATATGGTCGACGTTGCCAAAGCGCACCCCGGCCTCTGCGCCGTTCACCGGCATGATGCGCTTGACCTGAGGCAGGGCCGCCAGGGCGGCCACGTCGTTGAGGGTGATCACGCCGGGTGGTGTGCGCGGGTTGGGTGCCGACCCGCTGACGTAGAGGATATTGGAGCCGAAAGCGCCCATCTGCGCCATCACCTGGCGTTTGCTGCCTTCGCCCACCGCCAGCATCACCACCACCGACGCCACGCCGATGATGATCCCCAGCAGCGTCAGCGCCGTGCGAAAACGGTTGATCCACATCACCCGCCACGCGGCTTGCACGGCATCCAGCAGCTCGGCTTTCCAGGCGCCGTTGTGCTCGGCGCCATCGGCCAGGCGCTGGCGCAGGTCCACGGCTTGCAAGGCGCCCGAGATCGCCACGGGGGCCGTCTCGCTGGTGTCGGCAGAGTCGCTGATGATCAGCCCGTCGCGGATCTCGATGATGCGATTGGCCCGCGCCGCGACTTCGCGGTCGTGGGTGATCAGGATGACCACGTGGCCCTGGCTGGCCAGTTCGTCCAGCAGGGTCATGACCTCGGCGCCGCTGTGGCTGTCGAGGGCGCCGGTGGGTTCGTCGGCGAGGATGATATGCCCGCCGTTCATCAACGCCCGGGCAATCGACACCCGCTGTTGCTGGCCGCCGGAAAGCTGGTGCGGGCGGTTGCCGGTGCGCTCGGCCAGGCCCAGGCGCGTGAGCAGGGCCTTGGCGCGGGCATGGCGTTCGGCGGCGCTGATGCCGGCATAGATCGCCGGCATCTCGACGTTTTCCTGGGCCGAGCCGGAAGGGATCAGGTGATAGCCCTGGAACACGAAACCGAAGGCCTCGCGGCGCAGCCAGGCGAGTTCGTCGCTGTCGAGCCGGGCGACGTTTTCCCCGGCGAACAGGTAGTCGCCCTCGGTGGGGCGGTCGAGGCAGCCGAGGATATTCATCAGCGTGGATTTGCCGGAGCCGGAGGCGCCGACAATCGCCACGAATTCCCCGGCATGGATCGCCAGGTCGATGCCGCGCAGCACATCAACCTGCGGCGTGTCGCCGCCGCCGTAGGATTTGCGGATGCCCTTGAGTTCGATCAGTGGGGTCGACATTCAACCTCCGCTGCCATCGGCCGGGCCGATCAGCAGGTGATCGCCTTCGTTCAGGCCTTCCAGCACCTGGACCCGCAGGCGGTCGCTGAGGCCCAGGCGGATTTCGCGTTGCTCGATGCTGCCGTTTTTCGCCACCACGCGGGCGATCTGTTTGTCGCCGCCGAGGCTGCCTTGCAGGGCGGCGACCGGCGCGGTCAGGGTGTCCCTGGCCTGGCCGGCGACGAAGAATACCTGGGTGGTCATTTCCGCCATCAAGGCGTTATCGGTGTTGTCGACGTCCAGCAGCACCGTGTAAAGCACCACTCGCCCGGTGCCGCTTTTGCTGGCGCTGCTCGGGCTGCCACCGCCCTGGCTGGTTTCGTTGAGCGGCTTGGGCGGGATCGGCAAAATCTGCCGCACGGTGCTGGTCCAGCGTCGGCTGCCGCCGCTCAGGGTGGTGAAGTAGGCCGTCATGCCGGGTTTGACATGGCCTATATCGGCTTCCGAAACTTCGGCCCATACAGTCATCGGCGAAAGCTTGGCGATCCGCAGGATCAGCGGGGTTTGCTGCTGGGCGTTGAGTGTCTGGCCTTCCCGGGCGTCCACCGCGACCACGGTGCCGCTCATTGGCGCATAAATGCGCGTGTAGCCCAACTCTGCCTCGTCACTGCGCAGGCTGGCCTTGGCCTGGCGAATCTGCGCCAGGAACATCTCGACCCGCGCCTGGGTGGCGCTCAGTTCGGCCCTGGCAGTTTGCACGTCTTCTTCCCGGGTGGCGTTACCGGCTTCCAGGCGTTGCTGGCGCTGGTACTTCTGGCGAGCCAGTTCGTGCTGGGCCCGTTGCTCCTGCAACTGGGCCTGCAGGTTCTCGATGGCATAGCGGCTGGCGTCGAGCTTGGCTTTTTGCGTGGAGGGGTCGATCTCTACCAGCAATTGGCCTTCCTTGACCTGGGCACCGGCCTCGACGTGAATCTTCTGGATCTGTCCGGACGCCTGGGCGCCCACGTCGACGTAGCGCCGGGGTTGCAGGGTGCCCAGGGCCGTGACGCTGCTTTCGATATCGCCCCGGGTCACGGTGACGGTCGCCAGCTTGTCCCGGCCCGGCGGCAGGACCTGCCAGGCAGCTAAAGCGATGACGGGGATCAGGCACGCGACCACAAGCAGGGCGCGTCGGGCAGGTCGAGGACGTTTCATGCAGAGTTCCAGCCAGGAAAGATCGGCCCGCAGGAGCGGGAAGCTGACAGGTAGACGAGGAAATTGTCCGGGGATTTAGGCCGTTACATATGCCGTTACAGGTGTGTCAGGCAAAATAATTGGCCGGCGTTGCAAGTCTTGTTTAAAACTAGATGAGAATTACTATAAATTACACGCACCTCAAACTGCCATCATCGAATCGGCCGTTATCTTCGTACTCAAAGGACCTAATGCCGCCTACAGGCGGTCGGGAGTCATGTTGGAAAACTACTATCGCGAGCTGGTGTGTTTCCTCAACGCCAAGCTGGGCAACCGTCAGGTGGCCGAAGATGTGGTGCATGACGCTTATGTGCGGGTGCTGGGGCGTGCCAGCGAGGTCCCGATCGAGCAGCCCCGGGCGTTTCTCTATCGCACGGCGCTGAACCTGGTGATCGACGGTCATCGGCGCAACGCCCTGCGCCAGGATGAACCCCTGGAAGTACTCGACAGCGAGGAGCGTTTTTCGCTGTCTTCGCCCCATCACTGCCTGGACCACGGCCAGCGCCTGGAAATGCTTGAGCGCGCGTTGGCCGAGCTGCCGGCGCTCTGCCGTGACAGTTTCCTGTTGCGCAAGCTCGACGGCCTGTCCCACCTGCAAATCGCCGAGCGCCTGGGTATTTCCCGCGCGCTGGTGGAAAAACACATCGTCAATGCCATGAAGCATTGCCGGGCGCGCATGCGTGAGTGGGATGCGCACTGATTCCAGCGTTAGCTAAATTTTATTTCATTGTCCTCGTCTCCTATCAACACACGACCTGTTGCTGTGCCTTCAGGTCTCTGAGGCTTTCCCGCCCCACTGCCACGGGGCTTATCCAGAGGACACTGGAATGACACAGGCAATTGCATCGCCCGCCGTTCACGACCTGATCGGTATCGGGTTCGGCCCTTCGAACCTGGCGCTGGCCATCGCCCTGCAGGAACGCGAGAAAGCCCAGGGCAAACTGGACGTGCTGTTCCTCGACAAACAGGCCGACTACCGCTGGCACGGCAACACCCTGGTCACCCAGAGTGAATTGCAGATTTCCTTCCTCAAGGACCTGGTGACCCTGCGCAATCCCACCAGCCCTTATTCCTTCGTCAATTACCTGAAGGCCCACGGGCGCCTGGTGGATTTCATCAACCTGGGTACCTTCTATCCGTGCCGCATGGAGTACAACGACTACCTGCGCTGGGTCTCCGGGCAGTTCCAGGCGCAAAGCCGCTACGGCGAGGAAGTGCTGGCCATCGAGCCGATCCTGCATCAGCAGCAGGTAGAGGCGCTGTGGGTGATTTCCCGGGACGCCCAGGGTGAACAGCACGTGCGCACCACCCGCTCGGTGGTGGTCAGCGCCGGTGGTACGCCGCGTATTCCGGCGTCGTTCAAGGCGCTCAAGGATGACGGTCGGGTGTTCCATCACTCCCAGTACCTGGAACGCATGGCTCAGCAACCGTGTGTCGACGGCAAGCCGATGCGCATCGCGATCATCGGTGGTGGCCAGAGCGCAGCCGAGGCGTTTATCGACCTCAACGACAGCTTCCCGTCGGTGCAGGTCGACATGATCCTGCGCGGCTCGGCCCTCAAGCCTGCGGATGACAGCCCGTTCGTCAACGAAGTGTTCTCGCCGGAGTTCACCGACCTGGTGTTCCAGCAGAACGGCAGCGAACGCGAGCGCCTGGTCAACGAGTACCACAACACCAACTATTCGGTGGTGGACCTGGACCTGATCGAGCGCATCTACGGGATCTTCTACCGCCAGAAAGTTTCCGGCATTGCCCGTCACGCGTTCCGTACCCTGACCACCGTGGAAAAAGCCACGGCCGGGCCGCTGGGTGTGGAGTTGGCGCTGCGCAACAACGCCACCGGCGAAACCAGCCTCAACCATTACGATGCCGTCGTACTGGCCACCGGTTACGAGCGCCAGATGCATCGTCAGTTGCTCGCACCGTTGGCCGACTATATGGGCGACTTTGAAGTCAGCCGCGACTACCGCATCGTCACCGACGAGCGCTGCAAGGCCGGCATCTACATGCAGGGCTTCAGCCAGGCCAGCCATGGCCTGAGCGATACCTTGCTGTCGATCCTGCCGATCCGTGCCGACGAGATTGCTGCGTCGCTGTACGAACACGACCGCAGCCGCGGCAAGAGCCGTTCGGTGCAGGACGTGTTGCTGGCCACCGCCAGCTGACAGGCTGCACTTGAACCGCGGGGGCGGCTGCTGATACTGTACAAAAAACCAGTATCGGTAGAAGCCCCATGCAGTTGATCGAAAAACTCAGCATCCTCGCCGACGCCGCTAAGTACGACGCGTCCTGCGCCAGCAGCGGCGCGCCCCAGCGCAGCTCGGAAGGCAAGGCGGGGCTGGGCTCCACCGATGGCATGGGCATCTGCCACAGCTACACGCCCGACGGTCGCTGCGTGTCGTTGCTCAAGGTGCTGCTGACCAACTTCTGCCTCTACGATTGCCAATACTGCGTCAACCGCCGCTCCAGCGACGTGCCCCGTGCACGCTTCAGCCCGGAGGAGGTGGTGACCCTGACCCTCGACTTTTACCGGCGCAACTGCGTCAGCGGGCTGTTTCTCAGCTCCGGCATCATCCGTTCGGCCGACTACACCATGGAGCAGCTGGTGCGGGTCGCCAAACTCCTGCGCGAAGAGCATGACTTTCGCGGCTACATCCACCTCAAGACCATTCCCGAAGCCGACCCGGCACTGATTGCCGAGGCGGGGCGGTATGCCGATCGCCTCAGCGTGAATATCGAGTTGCCAACGGACAAGAGCCTGCAAACCCTGGCGCCCGAGAAGCAGATCGTCTCGATCAAGCAGGCCATGCAAACCATCTATACCGGTGAGCAGACGGTGCTCAACGAACCCCGCGCGCCGCGTTTCGCGCCGGCCGGGCAGAGCACGCAGATGATCGTCGGCGCCGATGACACCGACGACAGCACCATCCTCCACAGCGCCGAGGCGTTGTACGGCAATTTCAAACTGCGCCGGGTGTATTACTCGGCGTTCAGCCCGATCCCCAACAGCCCGAAAAGCGTGCCCCTGGCCGCGCCGCCGCTGATGCGCGAGCACCGCTTGTACCAGGCGGATTTCCTGTTGCGCAGCTACGGGTTCAGCGCCAATGAACTGTTTGAAGGGCCGGGCGACCTGGCCCTGGATATCGACCCCAAGCTGGCCTGGGCGCTGGAGCACCGCGAGGTGTTCCCGCTGGACTTGAACCGGGCCGAGCCGACGCTTATTGCGCGCATTCCCGGAATTGGCCTGCGCACCACCCAGCGGCTGGTGGACCTGCGTCGCCAGCGCAAGATCCGCTTCGAAGACCTGGCGCGCATGCGGTGTGTGCTGACCAAGGCCAAGCCGTTTTTCATCACCAGCGACTACCACCCGCAGCAAGCGGAAAGCACCAGCGTGCTGCTGCGCGAACAACTGCGCGACCGCCCGCAGCCGCAGCAAATGGGGCTGTGGGGATGATCAGCCTGGAATGCGACAACCTGTTCAGCACCTGGCGCGAGCAGGCGCGCTGGTTGCTCAGCCATCAGATCGACCCCAGCCACGTGAGTTGGGGCGTGGCCGAGGTGGCGGACCTGTTTGCCACCGACGAGCAGTACCCGGCCGAGTGCGGGCCGTTCCAGGCGCGGATTCCCAAGGCGCTGCTGGAGCTGCTGGAGTCTGCCGCGTGTTATCACGGTGAACAGCGCTGGAGCCTGTTGTATGAGGTGCTGTGGCGCGTCAGCCATGGGGACCGCACGGCGATGATGTCGGGGGACAAGCTGGGCAGCGAATTGCAGCGGCGGATCAAGCAGGTGCAGCGCGAGGCCCATCACCTGCATGCGTTTGTGCGGTTTATCGCATTGCCGGCAGAGGCGGGGCCGCAGTTGCCGGAGTACGTGGCGTGGCATGAGCCGGCCCACGACATCTTGAAGGTGGCCAGCCAGCATTTTGTCGGGCGCATGGGGCGTCATCGTTGGATGATCGCCACGCCCCTGGATGGGGTTTATTACGACGGGGAGCAGTTGATTCACCAGCGGCAATGCCCGGTGGAATGGCAGGCGTTGGCGCAGAATGTCGAGGATCCCCACAGTGCGATGTGGTTGACGTACTACAGCCATATCTTTAACCCGGCGCGGTTGAATCCGAAGGTGATGGAAGGGCATTTGCCGAGCCGGTTCTGGAAGAATCTGCCGGAGGGCAAGTTGATTCCGGGCCTGATCAGCGAGGCGCGCACGGGCAAGCAGCGGGATGGGCAGGCGAAGATGATTGGGGCGCGTCCAGGCAAGCGAATTTCAAGCGGGCACGGTTAAATGTGGGAGCGGGCTTGCTCGCGAATGCGGTGTGTCAGCAGCACATCCAGCGACT
>NZ_JBSVWQ010000046.1:0-36580 GCF_054071215.1 Pseudomonas sp. SDO5522_S412
CGATGGCGGACTGGCAGGCGACATCTTTATTGCCTGACAGGGCCTCTTCGCAGCCTCGCTAAAGCTCGACAGCTCCCACACTGGATTCGTGTTGCCCTTCAGATATTGATCGTTCCCACGCTCTGCGTGGGAATGCCGCCTCGGACGCTCTGCGTCCAGCTGACGATGCAAGGTTCAAGTCCTGCGCAATGGTGACGCGGAGCGTCACAGGATGTATTCCCACGCAGAGCGTGGGAACGATCAACTGTGCGAGCCTGCGAAGATCAACTGTGGGAGCTGTGTTGCCCATCACATATTTTTAGGCCGATCCAGCTTGCGCGTCATGGTGTACACCGCCACGCCGGCAGCCAGGATGCCCGAGGCCGCGCCGACCGCCAACGCCCAGCGCGGGCCAAGATGGTCGGCCACCCAGCCCACAATCGGTGCGCCAATCGGTGTGCCGCCCAGGGCCACGCCCACCCGCAGGGCGATTACCCGGCCGCGCATGGAAGGTTCGGTGGTGAGTTGCATCAGGCTGTTGGTGGTGTTGCTGAAGGTCAGGGCGCCCACGCCGATGATCACCAGCGCCCCGGCGAACAACCAATAGTTCGGGGCAATCGCCGCCAGCGTGCAGCCCACCCCGAATACCAGCGCGCCGATCAACAACGCCTTGAAGTGTGGCCGCTCGCGACCGGCTGCGAGCAGCGCCCCGGCAACGGTGCCGATGGCCAGGGTCGACGTCAGCAGGCCATAGCCGCGGGCATCGGCGTGGAACACGGTGACGGCCATGGTCGAGATGAAGATCGGAAAATTCATGCCGAAGGTGCCGATCAAGAACAGCATGATCAGGATCGCCATCAGGTCCGGCCGCGCCCACACATAACGCAGGCCTTCAGTCAGGCTGCCTTTGGTGCGCAGCGCCCGCAGGCTGGTGTGCAGGCCGGAAACCCGCAGCAGAAACAGCGAGGCCAGCACCGCGAAAAAACTCGCGCCATTGAGCAGGAACGCCCAGCCGGTGCCCACCGATGCGATGGTCACGCCGGCCACCGCCGGGCCAATCATGCGCGCCATGTTGAACGAGGTGGAATTGAGCGCGATGGCATTGGACAGGTCCGCTTCGCCCACCAGCTCCGCCACGAATATCTGCCGCACCGGTGCATCGAAGGCCGAGGCGCAGCCGGACAAAAACGCGAACACATACACGTGCCACAGCTGCACGATGCCGGTCAGGGTAAACACCCCCAGCATCAGCGCCAGCACGCCCATCACGCCCTGGGTGACCATCAGCAGCTTGCGCTTGTCGTAGTGATCGGCGGCGAAGCCGGTCCAGGGCAGCAACAGCAATTGCGGTCCGAACTGCAACGCCATGACGATGCCGACGGCCGACGCGTTATGCGGCGTGAGCTGGGTCAGCACCAGCCAGTCCTGGGCCGTGCGTTGCATCCAGGTGCCGATATTCGACACCAGGGCGCCGGCGGCCCAAATGCGGTAGTTGACGCTGCGCAGCGAGCGGAAAATGCCCATCGAACTCACACCGGCCCTGAGGAATGACCACCGTTGAAGCGCCCGAAATGCTGCGCCAGGAATACACTCAGGGCCAAGGCCCCGAGCCCGAGGGCGAGCACATCAGCGGTGCTTTTGAGGTCGAAGTCCCCGACCCGGCAGACCAGCACGTAGCCGATCACCAGGTTGAGAAAACCCCAGAGCACATTCAGCGTCGAGGAGGACCGCCCCTGGCCGCGCGGCTTGGCAAACGGCGTCTGGAAGGACTGGCCCATCAAGCCACTGAGGCAATGGGGCAGCGCGTTGGCGAGCAATACGCCGCCGAAGAAATAAGACACCAGCTCATGCCATTGCATCGTCACGCCCCCCTTGTTTCAAGCAAGCCGATGATCTCTTGCGCCGTGCCGGTTTCCCCCAGCTTCGGGAATATCTGGTTCAGGCTGTAGTGATGGGCCTCGGCGTTCGCGTCGGTCATGGCATCGACGGCCAGGGTCACATTGAAGCCAGCCTCGTAGGCCTGGCGCGCGGTGGACTCCACGCCGGTTCCGGTAGCAACGCCGGTGATCACTACTTGAGTCACGCCGCGTGCTTTGAGTTGCGCCTCAAGATCAGTGCTGGCGAAGGCACCCCAGGTGCGTTTGGTCACCCCAATGTCGCCGGGTTGCTGATCGAGTTCGGGCAGCAGGTCGGTCCATCCTGGTGGAAATACATCGCTGCGCCGTGGCCGCTCGGTGCGCCCGGGGGCGAAGCCTGTGACGTTGACCAGCACCACCGGCATGCCGCGCTCGCGGAACGCGTCGAGCAGTGCACGGGAGCGTTCCACCACGGCGCCGATGGGGTGGATGAACGGGTATTCGGCGATGCCTTTTTGCAAGTCCACGATGATCAGCGCGGTGTTGGGATCCAGCAAGGTGACGGCCATGGGATGTCCTCGAACGGATAGAAGTGGCTCAAAAGTCGGCGAGGCGCTCCAGCAGCTTTACCGCTGCCGCGAGTTCAGCTTGTTCTTCGGCAGACAGTTGCTCCTGCAGCGCCCGCAGCAGCCAATCGTCCTTGGCTGCCCGGCTGGCGATCAGGTGCTTACGAAAGCCGGGAGTCAGCTCGATCAGGGTTTGGCGCCCATCGCTGGGGTCGGGTTTGCCCCTGATCGCTTTCATCGTTTCCAGCCCGGCCACGGTGATGCGCATGGACTGCGGCCGCACGCTCTCCGCCCGGGCCAGGGCCGAGACGGTGCTGGGCCCGTCTCGGTCCAGGCGCAGCAGCACCGACTTCTGGGCGGAAGTGAAATCGTTCGGATGGGTTTGTTCCCGCAGCCGGCGTATCAGCTTGCCCAGGGAGATGCGCAGCTCGGCAGCCAGGGCGGCGGATTGGGTTTCGGAGGTGATGGAAGGTTTGTTCATGCCCGGACGTTAGCATGCGTGCAGAAAAACTGTACAGTTTAGCTGTATGAAATTTTTGTCATAAAAGCCCGCGTCGACGGTCCTTTTGCCGGGGCGTTACCTGGTGTCGCGGCTGGGCGTGCTGTCGTTCATGGACCGGGATGGTGCAAGACCGAATGCTATGTGGGTGACCGATTGTTGGGCGTGGATGATGAACGGGTTCTGCAACTGTTCACGGACTTGATGAGCCGCGCATTGACCTGATCGATATTCATGCGCGGCTTTTTCCCGGCCTATCAAGTGTGTTGATAGCGGTACTCCTGAGTCACCCCTTCATAGCCGTAGGCACTGGCCCGGCAGTCGATGATGTGCACATTGGAGTGCGGGTGCAGGTTGCCGATCAACTCCGCCAACAGCGTGTAGGCCTCACGATGAAAACGCGCCTTTTGCGCCTTGGTGTTGGTCTCATCGGTCACGGTGACTTCCAGGCGGAATGCGTTGCGCCCATGTTCGGCCAGCGAGCGGTTATGAATGAACCACTGGTCATGCGGTACAAAATCGAGAATCAGCAAGGTCTGCTCCGGGCGTTTCTCGAGCACTTCACAGGTCAGTGCAGTGAGCTGCGGGACGAGCTGGCGGACCAGTTCGGGATTGCGTTCTCCGGATATTTTCAGGGTGATGCCTGGCATGGCGAATTCCTCGTAAGGGTAGGGTGAGGTGCCAGATTAAGAAAATTATTCGGATCTGAAAAACGGGAAGATATAATGATATCTATCGGAAAAAACGCAGGTTAGACATGCGCCCCTTTGACCTTGAGCAACTGCGCTCCTTCGTCACCATCCTGGAATCCGGCAGCCTTTCGGCGGCCGCGCCCAAGCTGTGCCGTTCCCAGTCCGCGCTCAGTGAGCAACTTCGCAAGCTGGAAACCTTCACCGGCGTGACGCTGCTGGAGCGCGGCAAAAAAGGCGTGAGCCCCACACCTGCCGGAGAGCGCCTGCTGGCACATGCGCGTGAATTGCTCGCGCTGAGTGACTGCGTGCTTGAGGACATGCGCGGCGTGACCTTGAGCGGCGAACTGCGCCTGGCCATCACCGACTATTTTTTGCCGAGCGCCATCGCGGGCATGTTGAAGGGTTTGCGCACGCGATATCCGCAGCTTCGGTTGCATGTTTCGGTGCGCAAGAGCCTGCAAATCGAAAAGGGCGCCAACAGCGGCGAATTCGACATTGGCCTGTCGATGCGCATCCTCGATGGTCGCAGCCTTCCCGAAGGCATTCCCGTACGACGAGAGGCCCTGCGGTGGGTGGCACTCAGTGGGTTCGACGCACAGCACCAACTCGCGGCGCCGCTGCCGTTGGTGGTACTTCCCCAGGATTGCAGCTTGCAGCGGTTCACCATCGACCTGCTGGATGCGCGCGGGGTGCCGTATGTCATCGCGCATTCCGCGTCCGGGGTGGCGGGCCTGCAATCGGCACTGCTGGCGGGGCTGGGCGTGGCGTGCCTGAACAGCTCGGCCGTGCCTGCCGGGGCCGAGGCATGCCGGACGATTCAAACGCTTCCGGCGTTGCCCGATGTCGAGTTCAGCCTGTTACCGCCGCGTCCGGGCGAGGCTTCGCTGGTCAGTGCAGTGCGAGAAATGTTGATCACGCACTTTTCCTAGCGGCTCAAGATCGCCGGCTGGCCCCCGGCGGCTGCCCGGTGACGCGCTTGAATGCCCGGCTGAACGCGGCCTGGGAGTTATAGCCAAGGCGCTGCGCCACGGTTTCAATGGGCAGCCGCTCCAGCGTCAGCCACTGGCTGGCCAGGCGCATCCGCAGTTCGGTGGCGTAGCGCAACGGTGGCGTGCCGATCGTGGTTTGAAAGTGTTGGGCGAACACCGAGCGCGAGGTATGACACTGCGCCGCGAGCTCTTCCACCGTCCAGTCGCGCCCAGGCTGTTGATGCAACGCCAGCAGGGCCTTGGCCAGGCGCGGGTCGCGTAGCGCGGCCACCAGGCCGGACGCATTCCCGCAGGCACATTCGACCCAGCCCCGAACAACCATGGCCGCCACCACGTCCGCCAGGCGCGCCAGAATGCCGGCGAAGCCGATGCGGGCGCTGCTGACTTCACGCTCCATGGCCGCCAGGATCGGCATCAGCCCCGGATAACGTTGGCCCTTGGCGTCGATCAGCATCAGGTCCGGCATCAGGCGGCCAAGGCCGTGCAAACTCCCCAGTTCAAATTCCATGCAGCCGCTGAAGAGCAGGGTGCTTTGAGCCACGCCTGCATCGGCGCGGGCATCCACGGCACACACCGCATCGCCGAGGGCTGCGGCGTTGAAGCTGTCGATGTCCTGCACCGGCACCTCCGGGCTGGAGAGCAACTGATGGGCGCCCCCGTGGGAGATGAACACGGCGTTGCCCGGCGTCAGTTCGTACTGCGTGCCGTCCTCGGTACGCAGGGTGACGCCGCCGGCGGCGACAAGGTGGAAGTACGCATGCCCGGGTTTGGCCGCAAAGCCCAGGCCAAACGCCGGCCCGGCCTGGATACGGCGGTACTCGACGCCCCGCAGGCGCATGCCGCGCAACAGCTCGTTGATGAGGTCAGAGGACACGTCGAACGGTTCTGGAGGCATCATTTTCGGGGTTTCGGTAAAGGATTCAAGATTTTGCATCATAGATCATCCTGCCCTGCGTACCTAGACTGGCGGTCGCGATAACTTTTGGAGGGTGACCAGTGATGAGCAGTTGTGTGTGTGACGCCGTAACCGGTGCAGATGTAGCGCCCGCGACGCCGGCCTGGATGGCGGTGTTTTCGTTGGCGATGGGCGTGTTCGGATTGCTGACGGCTGAGTACCTGCCGGCCAGCCTGTTGACGCCGATGGCAGCCGAGCTGGGTGTTTCGGAAGCCTTGGCAGGGCAGGCGGTGACCGTCACGGCGGTGGTGGCGTTGTTCGCCGGGTTGCTGGTACCGGGCCTGACCCGTGGGATCGACCGGCGCGTGGTGCTGTTGTGCTTCAGCGCACTGATGATCTGCTCCAACCTGCTGGTGGCGGTCTCGTCGAGCCTCACGGTGTTGCTGCTGATGCGCGTCCTGCTGGGCATCGCCCTGGGTGGCTTCTGGAGCATGGCGGCGGCGGTTGCGATGCGGCTTGTACCGGCGGCACTGCTGCCGCGTGCCTTGTCGATCATCTTCAGCGGCATCGCGGTGGGCACTGTCGTGGCGGTGCCGCTGGGCAGCTTTTTGGGTGGGCTGTACGGCTGGCGCAGCGCGTTTCTCGCCGCCGCAGCAGTGGGCGGCGTGACCCTGGTGTTCCAGCTGTTCACCCTGCCGCCGCTCGCACCCCGCAGGACCGCCCGCTTGAGGACGGTGCTGGAAGTGCTGCTGCGTCCGGGCATTGCCGTGGGCATGTTGGGGTGCGTGCTGGTGCACACCGGGCACTTTGCGCTGTTCACCTATATCCGGCCATTCCTGGAAAGCACCACTGGCGTCGATGCCGAGGGGCTGGCGTTGATGTTGCTGGGGTTTGGCGTTGCGAACTTTGCCGGCACGCTGCTGGCTGGTTGGCTGCTGGTGCGTCTGCCGCGTGGAACATTGGTGCTGATGCCCGCGCTGGTGGGCGTTGCGGCGCTCGCCCTGGCGCTGTTGCCGGCAACCGTGACCGGCCAGGTGTGGTTGTTGATGCTCTGGGGCCTGGCGTTTGGCGGGGTGCCGGTGGCCTGGTCGAACTGGGTGGCGCGGGCAGTGCCTGACCAGGCTGAAAGCGCCGGGGGCATGGTGGTGGCTTCAGTGCAGTCGGCGATTGCAGCCGGTGCGGCGGCAGGCGGCGCGATGTTCAGTTTCAGTGGTATCGGCGGGGTCTTTGTCGCGGCAGGTATCTTGATGCTGTTGGCGGCACTGTTGATTGCGCTGAAGGTGAAGGTTGAAGCGCCTCCACAAGGTGCAGAGGCGGGGCCGGCGTTTCATCTCTGAAACCGTGTTAGAGGCAGGGGGCGAGAATAAACGCATGCGCTTCGCCCTCCTTTCAGTCCGCTTGATCAATCCTGCTGGTTTTGGGCTCAGTTCCGACTCCGAGCAATCGTAGCTGAACGACCGCCTGCTGATCATTGACCTGCAGCGACCCTCGTATCTCTCTTTACTTCAGTAGCTGCGCAAAATAACCTCTGCCTCGCAGGCACCGTCCTGCTCCTTCAGGTTTGGCAAGGCGCTTCACACTCACCAGCACCGCCTGGCAGGTGTCATGGTGCTTGCACGTTGAGGTTCTGCGATGAGCGCAGTCGTTGATCATGGCGTCCGTTTCGGACGAATTGCAGTAACGCTTCCCGTAAAGGACATGGGCAGGGCCCATGATTTTTACACCAGGGCCCTGGGGTTTACGAAAGCCTTCGAAAATGGAAACCCGACCGGCTTCATGATTCTGCAGCGCGACCAGGGCGAGCTGCATTTGACCTTGCAACCCAACCACCCAGCCGCCGCGTTCACGATTGCCCACCTGATGGTGGACGATGTCGACAGGCTGCACGCCGCTTGCGTGCAGCATGGGGCGAGGATCATCAAGCGCCTCAAGGATCAGGATTACGGGTTGCGGGCGTTTGTGTTCGAAGACCCGGACGGGAATCGTATTGATGTAGGTCAGCCGCTCTAACCGAGCAATCAGGGAAGATAATGTTGACGACTACCGATGTTGTTCACACGCTGCGTGCACCGTCAGAGCTTGATTACTACGACACCCGGTCAGCCCCGCTGCCTACTGAAATCACCGCGCTGGATGCCTGGAACATCATGACCGGCGAACCGGGGCCGTTGATGCAGGTGGCTTTCCGAATCAGGGATGCCATTTCCTCGTTGTTTGGTGTGAAGCGCATCGGTGGGTTCTCCGGCACCTTGCGCGAGGCTGTGCAGGTCGGCGACCGGCTGGACTTCTTCCTGGTGGAACGCAGCGCGCCCGACATGCTGGTGCTGACCGAGCGTGACCGGCACCTGGATGTGATGATCTGCCTTTCAATCGCTGACCGTGTACTCACGATCACCTCGTCGGTTGTCACCCATAACACCTATGGGCGCCTCTACATGCTGCCAGTGGGGCCAGCGCACAAACTCATTGTGAATGCTCACCTACGACGACTTGAACGAACGCTGCAAGAGACAGCCGCAACGCCCGGCGGGTAGGCACGTTCACCGCCCGCCGGGAGGTGGATCAATTGCCTTTTTCAGCCGCCAAGAAGTACGCAACCAACGCATTGGCGTGACCATGGCCCATGCCGTGTTCAGTCTTGAGCAAGGCCACAAGCTCCATATGCTTCCTGGAACTGGCGGCCTTGAGCAGATCCAGCCAGTGGCTAATGGGTTGCCCATAGTTTTTTTCGATGGAGGGGAAGTACGACGCTGGCCCTTTTGTTTTTGTGTCGTCGGTCATGATGCAAACTCCCTTTTTGCTGAGGTGATAATGCCCGGATAACGTTACCGCTCTGGACTCACCGGGTCCACCGTACGGCCCGTCCCTACACGCCCCCGTTGGCCTCGCCAATCAGAATATCCTCGAAGAACGCCCCGACCGGTTGTGTGGGATGGCAGATCTGTATCTCCAGCACCCAGACCATCTCGCTCGGTACGATCTCGACTTCAGCCAGCTTGTCCTGCCCGAACAGGGCATGGGGGAAGTCGGCGATGCGGTGTCCGGCCAGGTTGCGCTCAAGGCGCCAGCCTTTGGAGTGGGCACTTTGCTCGGCGAAGTCATACAGCTCGCGTCCGGTCAGCCCTTGGTGCCAGGCGTTGCGGGTTTCGTCGAACACTTCATGCAGTGCCTTCACACAGGCACCATGCAACGGGTGCTCGCCGAAGACGAAGGTGTCGCCATAATCGCCTTCATAGCCATCCCACACCGGGCCAAGGTCCACCACGGCGATATCGGTGGGCCGCAGCTTGCGCAGCAGGTCGATGCCTTGGCGGGGTGTGCGGATGGTGTCTTCGCCAAAGCGGATATAGGTGGGATGCCAGGTGTGAGACGCGCCCATGGCCTGCAATGTCTCGCTGGCCATTGCGAGGGCTTGCGCCGTGGTCATGCCGACTTTCAATTGATCGGCGATGGCGGCCAGGGCCCTGACCGTTTGCTCCCGGGCGGCGAGCATGCCGTCCAGCGAGTAGCGCGGGCCGACTTTTTCCAGCACCGGGTGCCGCGTGTTGAGCGACTCCGCTGGCGTCAATGCACCGCTGGGGACGAAGGCTTCGGCGACAAAACGATGCGCCTGCGCACCCGCCGCCAGGCAGGCTTCGCGGGCCTGGTTGATCATCGTGCTATTGCCGCAGGCGTAGATTTGGCTCTCGGCCCAGTCATGGGGCTGTGTCAACGCGACCTGCTGTACGCGGGCGTCTGCCGACAAAACCCGATGCCAGAGAAAGCGTGGATGGGCCTGGCTGGCCCGTTCGAGAAACTCGACGTCGTAGAAGTCCGCCGGTGCCGAGTTACCCCAATACAGGGTGACCTCGGCCTGGCGGGCCAGGGCCGTCAGCAACAAGGGCTTGATACCGGCATAACCGGTCCCGGTAGCGAACAGCACAACAGGGCGCTCATCGTCGTGTTGCCAGGTGCAGGCGCCCACGGGGCCTTCGAGTTTCACGGCATCACCCACTTGCAAGGTCGGCAGGATGCGTTCGGAAAACAGGCCGCCGCTGACCTGGCGAATATGAAACACCAACCGGCCTTGGTCCTGCGCGGGTAGATTGGCCACGGAGAAACAGCGGCTGTCGCCATCGTCGAGGCGAAACCTGAGGTACTGGCCGGCCCGGACTTCGAGTGGCTGGGCAGTCAGCAACACCAGCTCGACGATGTCGGCGCTCAACGCGCGTTTGCTGATCACCTGTGCGCTGACTTCCAGCGCGGGCGTGTCCAGTGACCAGCCGGGGATTTCCACGCGCATGTCGCTGCAGGCATGGCTCTGGCACAGCAACATCTCGTCAGCCGCGAGCGGATAAGAAGGGGCAGGGGTGTCGGGTGTGCGGAGCTTTTCCCGGTGCTGGCCCGACACCACCTTGACCTTGCACGACCCGCAGGCGCCGCGCCGGCAGGAAAAGGGTACCGCGAGACCGCTGGCCAGCATGGCGTCGAGCAGCAATTGATCGGCAGCTTCGAAGGATTTGCCCGAGGGCAACAATTCAACGACATGGCGGTTGTGCATAAACACCTCGGGGCAATTGAGCCTCGATTGTTGCGGTAGACTAGGACCAGGAGAACCTCCAGTTTTGGATAATTCATATGGTCCAGCTTCGCAAATGGCGCCCGTTGCTCAAACTCGATGGGGAGCAGCCGCAGGCGTCCTACAGAAAGATCGTCGAGGGCCTGGTGAGCGCGATTGTCGAGGGCCGCCTGCGCCCCGGAGCGCTGTTGCCCGGCACGCGGGAGATGGCGCAACTACTGGACGTCAACCGCAAGACGGTGATCCTTGCCTACGAGGAGGCGGTGACCAAGGGCTGGCTGGTCAGCCTTCAACGTCGCGGCACCTTCGTCAGTTCGCAGCTGGCGACAGGCGCGGTGCCGGCCACCCGCGCCCCGAAGTCGTTTGCCCCGGCATTGCGGGAGGTGCCTGCGGCGGCCTATTTCACCCCGGGCGAACAGGTGACAGCCCTGCAACACCGGCCCGGCGCGCTGTTTTTCGACAATGGCGCCTGTGACCATCGCTTGCTGCCGCAAGCCGTGCTGCACCGCTATTACCGCAATGCCTTGCGCAACAGCTTTACCACCAACACCGTGCGCCATGGCAGCGAAGGCAGCGGCCAGTACCTGCGCAACGCCCTGGCCGAAATGTTGCGCCACAATCGCGGCCTGACGGTCGGCGCGCCGCAGATTTGCCTGACTCAAGGCGTGCAGATGTCGCTGTACCTGACCGCCAGCGCGTTGCTCAAACCCGGTGATGTGGTGGTGGTCGAACGCCTGAGTTACCCACCGGCCTGGGAGATTTTCCGCCAGTTGGGTGCGCAACTGGTCACCGTGGACCTGGACGACGAAGGTTGCCGGGTCGACCAGCTCGCCGAGCTGTGCCGCCTGCATGACGTACGGATGATGTACGTCACCCCCCATCACCAGTTTCCTACCACCGTCAGCCTGCGTGCCGGACGTCGCCAGCAGCTCCTGGAACTGGCCCGGCTGCATGACTTCTGCATCATCGAGGAAGACTACGACCACGAATACCACTTTGCCGGACGGCCCTATTTGCCTCTGGCCAGTGATAGCGCGCAGCGTCATGTGATCTACATCGGCTCGCTGTCCAAGTCCCTGGGCAGCACCTTCCGTTGCAGCTACATCGTTGCACCGTCGAACCTCATCGAAGTGCTTGAGCGTACGGCGGCGGTGAGCCTGGGCCAGGGCGATGCCGTGATGCAGCGGATGCTCGCGGACCTGATCAACGATGGCGAATTGAAGAAGCACCTGCGGCGGGTGTCCAGGGAATACCGTCGGCGTCGGGAGACCCTGCTCAGTTGTTTGCTGGAAGCTTTTGGCGAGCAGATCTCTGTGCAGGAACCCGAAGGCGGGCTGGCGCTGTGGGTAAAGTTCGCCGACTCAATCGACGTCGACCGACTGGCCGAAAAAGCACTGGAGCTGGACCTGGTGGTGCGCAGCGGTCGCCTGTTTTCACCGTTTGATCATCCTGAAAATGCCTTGCGCCTGGGCTTCGCCTCGCTCAATTCGGAGGAAATCCGCGTCGCTACGCAGCGTTTGGCTGAGGCTTCACGGGCGATTGGGGGCGCGGCTAAATAATTAAGCCGGCTCAAAGGTGGATGTGTAAGGATATGTTACTTAGCCTTTGATACTGCCAATAACAGGAACCGACGCTGATGCTCGCTGCCTTCAGACACTACCCGTTTTCGGTCAATCTGCTGCTGTCGTCTGCGTTGTTCCTGACCCTGGGGCGCGCCATTACCCTGCCGTATATGGTGATTTATCTGTCATCCAACTTCACGTTGGGCATCAGCGAAATCGGCCTGGTGGTGGGCGGTGCGATGCTCATCGGTTCGTTGCTGAGCCTTTACGGCGGCTACCTGACTGACAAAATCTCCAGCTACCGATTGATCCTCAGCTTCACGGGGTTTTTCACCGTCGGCTTCATTGGCATGTGCGTCACGTCGCACCTGTGGCTGTTTTTCCTGTTTCTGGTGTCGTTCAACTTCGCCTATTCAGTGATCGATATCGTGGTCAAGGCCGCGTTTGGCAAACTGCTGCAGGAAGCCGAACGCGGCAAAGTGTTTTCGGTGCGCTACACCCTGATCAACATTGGTTACGCAGTGGGGCCGTTCATTGGCGCCGGGCTCGCGCACATGGATATGAAACTGCCGTTCCTGGTGTCGGCGATCCTGGGCATGGGCTTCTTCCTCACCTATTGGGTGTGGGGCGACAGGAGCCTCAGCTCCGCCGACCCGGCCAATGCCCCGGTGTCGTTCGTCGCGGTGGGGCGCATTCTGCTCAAGGACTATCGCCTGGTCTGCTTCACGGTGGGCGGCGCGTTGAGCGCCGTGGCGTTCGGCCAGTTCACCGGCTACATCTCGCAATACCTGGTGACCACAAGCACGCCGGAATTTACCTACCGGGTCATCAGTTCGGTGGTGGCGGTCAATGCGACCGTGGTGATCTGCCTGCAGTACATCGTGGGCAAGCGCATTACCAACGAGCATCTGAATCAATGGCTGACGGCGGGCTTCAGCCTGTTTCTGCTGGGCGTCGTCGGTTTTGCGCTGTCCACCACCGTGCTGCATTGGGCGTTGGCCGTGGCGATATTCACCGTGGGCGAAATCATCGTGTTCCCGGCCGAGTACATGTTTATCGACCGCATCGCACCGGAGCACCTGCGCGGCATGTATTACGGCGCGCAAAACCTGTCCAGCCTCGGCGGTGCGCTGGGGCCGGTGCTGTGCGGGTTTGCCCTGGCAACGCAGTCGGCGCATTTCATGTTCTATATGCTCGCGGCGTTTATCGTGGCGGGTGGGTGCTTCTATCTGATGGGGGCTTCCTATTCCAAATGCTACGACACTGGACGCGGGGAGTGAGTGCTTTACCTATCCTCCACGCCTGCCCAGGTGAGTAAGCCAAACTCAGGTGTTCATGGCGGCCCCTTCAAAAAACGCCGCGCATGATCCGGATCCGGCAACAGGCAGGTGTCGTATTTCCCGAAGAGCCGATAGCGATTACGCGCGATGCGATCATAAGCCCAATCCCGAAGAAAGCGCGGGATGGCGCGCAGCACCAGCAACGGGCTCCAGCGGGCAGGCAGTTGCGCAATGATTTCGAACACCGCCTCCGAACGCTCCCAGTAATGCCTGTCGCGGATCACGGCGAGGGTGTCGAACTGATCCAGCGGCAACCCGGCCCAGGCCAGTAGCGCCTGACCTTCGGGCGACTGAACGGCCGCCAACCGCACACGTCGGTCGTGGTCGTGGCGAATCAGGAACCTCGCCCAGCCGTTGCACAGCTTGCACACACCGTCGAACAGCACCACGGTTTCGCCGGGCTTGAGGAGTGGTGCGGGAGTAGGCCGGGTGTGGGAGGTGGGCATCAGCGTGGGTCCAGTCGGGCCGGGTTAGCCTGGATCATACCCGCGTTCGGCACGACTCAGCGCTGCCCGCAGCCCCGTAGATGCACTGGTGAGTGGAGCAGGGCCCGTCGTTACAAGCGAAGAGGCTTCGCTCATGGACGCTTGCCCCAGTGCCACGATAGACGCGCCGTCCATATAGGCACGGTCCGCAGCCTTGGCGATGGTCGCGAGATAGCCGTGCAGGTCGCCCGCCTTGAACATCGGCCATGCCCCCGGAACCAGTTGCACCTCCACCGACGCCCCGGTGTGCTGGGCCATCTGGTAAAACAAGCGAGCAGTCGGCTCGAGTGTGGTTTCGACAGCGCACAACACCACCACCTTCCCGCCAGCTTGAACCGCCGCGAATGCCAGCGCTTCATCTGCCCGCAAAATCGGCACCGGGGTGTGAGTACCGGCAAGTTCAACCACCGGGCCCAGGGTCGAACAGGTGAGCACCACTGCATCGCAGTGCTGAGCCAGGGCAACCAGCGCCAGCTGCGTTTCCTCGGCTATGCCTGCGGTCAGCTTACCCGCGCATTCAACCGCTGCCAGAAGATCGGCCCGGACTGCATGGTGCAACACCCGTGACCCGATCCCCAGCGCTGCTGCGGCAGCGTCAAACACTGCAATGTTGCTCTCGGCGGTATGCAGGCAGGTAATACGCATCGCTCAGGTCTCCGGCACTTTTGAACACCCGCCGACTTTAACGCGACAACACCGGCGCTGCGCCTTTTTCCTCCACGCCCACCTCATGCAGCGAAATCCGCGACGTCTCCGGCAACGCCAACCCGCCCGCCAACGCCAGCACCGCCACCGCAATCAGATAAAACGCCGGCGACAGGTTGCTGCCCGTGGTACTGATCAACCACGTCGCCACCAACGGCGCCGTACCGCCAAAGATCGTGTACGCCATGTTGTAGGTAATCGCCGAAGCCGTATACCGCGTGCGTGTCGGAAAGGTCTCCGACAACAACGCCGCCGTCACCACCCCACACAACACCGCGCCCACCGCCAGCAACATCACCCCCACCACCGACGCCGCGAACGACCCGGAACTGGCCATCAGGAACGACGGGTACACCACCACAATCAACAATACACACGCCGTCATCACCGTGACCCGACGCCCCACCCGATCCGAATACAACCCCGCCAGCGGGCAGATTGCCGCCGCGAAAATCAGCGCAATCAGCGACACCAGCAACGCCACCGCCCGACTCAAGCCACCCGCCACCTGCAGATACGTCGCGAAGTAGGTGGTGAACATATAGAACGACAACGCCGTAAGCGACACAAAAGCGCCCAGGCAACAGATCGCCGCACCATGGTTGCGCAAGGTTTCCCTGAGGGGAGAGTGCGCGACCGCGTGCTCCTGCTTCACCGCCTGGAAGGCCGGCGTCTCATCCAGCTTCCAGCGCAGGTAAAGCCCCACCAGCCCCAGCGGCGCGGCGATCAGGAACGGCAAGCGCCAGCCCCAACTGCCCATTGCCTCGGCGGACAGCGAAGCCTCCAGGGCGTACGCCACCACGGCCGCCGCAGCGAACGCAGAAAACGTCGACACCGGCACAAAACTGCCATACCAGGCGCGCTTGTCACTGGGCGCGTGCTCCATCAAATAGGCACAGGCCCCGGCGTATTCGCCCCCGGCGGAAAAACCCTGGGCGCAGCGGATCAACGACAACAGAATCGGCGCCGCCACGCCGATGGCGGCGTAGGTGGGCAGCAGGCCGATCAGCGTGGTGGCGCCGGCCATCAGCAAAATCGTCATGGCCAGCGTGCGTTTGCGCCCGATCCGGTCGCCGAGCATGCCAAAGAAAATCCCGCCCAGGGGCCGGAAGGCGAAGGCCACCGCGAACACGGCAAAGGTCTTGAGCAACGCCGCGCTGGCGTCGCCGCTGGGGAAGAATTGCTGGGCGATGGTGGTGGCGAGAAAACCGTAGACGGCGAAGTCGAACCACTCCACGAAGTTACCGATGCCGGCGGCGATGATCACTCTGCGCAGGGTTTGGGGGCTGACCTGGTCGGTGGATGGGCTCGTCATGGGGGAGGCCTCGGCGGTGGTAAGGGGATGCTTGATTATCGGGGGCGGGGATTGGGCGGCGGGGCTCAAAAGAGTCGTCCGCGTAGTCAGTAGCGACTGGGTGGGAGTGATGCAAGCAGGATTTGGGCCAGGTAAGGCGGGGAGCTATCCAGGGAGGGGGTGGGTGATTTCTACGCAAGGACCACAACGGAAAAGGGGGCATTTATTAGATCAAAAATAAATGCCCCCTTTTCCGTCCCGTATTGAGACCTACGCGACCTGAGAGGAATAGGGGTCTGACTCCTATTTCATTCTTAGCGTACAAAGCCGTTTCAGTAACTTAATGCCCTGAAACCGGCTCTTCCTCCTGAACTTTGCGTATGACGTTGGAGACCGACTCCAGAGCCACCAGGTCTTGCCACTTGCCATCTGCAACGATTCTGCCCGTGTCGAAGACGATGACTCGATCAAAGTGATTGAGCACAGTGAAATCGTGGGTTACACAGATCAGACTTTTATCGGCAAAGCAGGTGAAGAGTGCATCCCAGATTAACGAGGCGCCCTGGGGATCAACGGATGAGGTCGGCTCATCGAATATGTTGAAATTCCCAGGTCTTAGCAGCACGCGTAGAAGCGAAAGCTTTTTTGCTTCGCCACCGGAAATACTGGTCGCGTCTTGATTTATCGTTCGAACAGGCAATTCGTCAAACAGATGCTGGATATTAAGCTGCGCCGCGACGCTGCTAAATGTCGAGTTGAACGAGCCATGAAAAAAAACAGCGTCTGCCAGGTTGCCTGATAAAAACTTCGGAGTTTGGGGGCAATACCGAATGAGCCGAAAATGTTCCTCTTCAGCGATTGACTCTAGCGCGGTCTGTCCTATCCGGACGGTGAGCCCGGGACGCTGCTTCACGCCCACGAGCAGTTCCACAAAGGTTGATTTTCCGGAGCCACTTGCCCCAACGACGGCAAGATGCTCACCGGGGCGCACTTCGATGGCCTGTTGAATGACTAATGAAACTCCCTCGGCGATCAGTGCAGTGGAGGCGGGGTAAATCAAGCTGTCAGAATCCAAGGGCAAGCTCTCGGCCTTACCCTTGAAGCTTTGCTCGCGCAGAATCGATCGAAACTTGGCGTAGTCCGAAGAGAATTGATCGGCGAAACGATAGACCTCTCCGATGCTGAACACCGTGTTGAAAAACATCGTGGATAAGGTAAACAAGACGACAAAGTCGCCAACCGTCAGTTCGGACACCGAAGCCTGTCTTACAAAGATGCCGTACCCGATCACTGTGCTGCTGGTCAGGGTTAAGAAAAGTGCCCTTGACGCCCCTAGTACCGCAGCGGAATATCCGACTTTTGTGGCGGCATCCGCGTACTGGTAAAACGTATCGAACAGGGGTTTCAGCCCCGATTCCTGGGCCCGCTCCAGCCTTATCTGTTTACCCGCCTGAATCGTGTTTGCAAATACTCCCGCCTGTTCATCTTCGGCGTCATTGACCGCATCGATATGAGCGCGACGCCACGTGATCAAGTAGTGGGTCAATGCCAGGTAGACGCCGGAAAGTGCAAGCACAAGCGCCAGGAACACAATATTCGCAATCCATACCAGCCACGCCGAAATCACGATGAACTCGATGCAAAGCGGCAAAATAGTGATCAGCGCGTAGTTAAGAATTCGCTCGCTGGCTTGTATGCCGCGTTCAATCGATTTGAGCATCTTGCCGATATTGATCGATGAGAACAGGTCGAAGTGCTTGGTGAATATCTCGCGAACCCATCGAATCGAAACATCGCTGAGCCCTTTTTGAATAAAACGGGTCAAATAGTACCCCTGAATAGGGATAAGAATAACGTTAATAACGCCGACGCAGATAAACCCCAACAGATACAAGGCCGTCTCTGAATCCAAGGTGTGCTGGGTAAAGGTATCTACTACGCGCCCGATGATAATCGCCGGCATTATGGTTGCCACTTTGGATAGGATGACAATAACCATCACTAGCCAGAACAGCCTCTTATGACGGTAAAGTGCGTGTTTAAAATCCTCAAGCATGACCCGCCTCCTCAGTTGCTCTCGTTAATTGTGTTCAAGCAAAACGTTATTGGGTGCCGCGGGAGAGAAGAGTAGGGGGTGGGCTACGTTTTCAATAATGGTGGTCTGACCCCTATTTAAAAATGTGGGCGCAGGCTATCCCAGTTCACACTAGCCTCCAATACCAGCCTCGCTATTATTTATGCATACCCAAAGAGAAAAATATTCTATGAGACTACTCTATAAATTTTCACATGTTGTGCCTCATGGGGCGGGAATTCAGGAACTCTCAGGATTTTCCAATCAACTTGCCGCATGGCGTTGTCACGTCGTGACTTTCCCGGCACGGGCCACTATTGCCAAGAAAATACTTCATGACGCAGTTCTCTATTTTCTACTGCGCAGTTGATACCAGCCCTTCATCGTTCTCCCGTCAGGCACGTCACCACGCTTTCGCAGCTCGCGTTAATCGCCAGCTGCAAGACCCAAACGGCGCAGACACCAGAGAAGAATAGGGGGCAGACCACGTTTTCAATAATGGTGGTCTGACCCCTATTTCTGCATCTATTATCTGAGGTCGAACCAACGACCGAAGTTGTCGAAGTGGGATTACTTTTGAGCATGGGGCCGCCGATGCAGGGAAAAACGTTCGAGATAGTGCGAATAGATCAAATCCACGAAATTGTTTCGCCAACCGTAGAGTCACTTTTACAGCCGTTAGGATTCGAAGTTCAGGGCCCGCTGTCCTGGCTTCGTAGCGTCGATGCTCCGATTCGCCAACTCTTTCGCCTTGAACAGTGGAAAGGCGGCGCGCTAGCGCCGTCATGGGCTCTGTCACTGGACTTCGTTCCCCACCTTTCCGGCAATGAAATCAAATGGCACAGGACGTCAAAATCAGCACGACCTGATCTGACTTTCGATGTGCGCGATAGAGCGTTTGATATCTCATGCAGCTGCGGACCTGATGCCATAGCAACCAGCGCACCCAATATCCTCCGGGCTGCCATTCCAAAAGCTGAATCGTTTTGGGACGAGGCTCGTTCGATAGCCGACCTGCCTGGTGCTTTCGAGCGGGTCAAGCAGCATTTTTCGACGGGTGGCCTGGGTTTCTACAACTACATACAACATCCTCTTGCATACGCGTTTGTATTGGCCATGAACGGCAAGCCCGACAGAGCCGAAGAAGAGTTTCAACGCTATTCACAGCGTCTTTCAGAGGCGGCTCGAAAAAAACTCCGCAAGCTATTCATTGATGCAGGCGGTCACCTTGGCTAAGCGAGTACGGCTTTTTCAACAGAGTCGGCCAGAAGCGGTCTTTCGAGGAAGATAGCCGGCGGCCATTTCTGGCATCTCGCGGAGATAGAATAGCGGCCGGGTTCGTAGAATCGCAGGGTAGTTCGTCGAAAGCACCGAATTCGACAATTATTATGTCCGTCAGCACCTTACGGCGGGCAACACACCTTGCCAGCCAAGTGAAATGATTTGAATCCGCCGCGCGCCTTCTAGACAATCCCCGCCTTTGGCTCGAAAGGATGCGTGCGATGAAGTTCGAAGGGACTTTCCAATACATGGGCAATCACGGGATCGTGTTCAACGTCTCGCAGATCACCCTCACCGACAGCGAACGCGGACGCCTGGGCGAGCTGCATTTTGGCGAAGCGAAAAGCGCCCACTACGAGGTCAACCGCAAAGTCGTCGAGGTGTACGACAAGATGCTGGCCAAAAACCTGCCATGCCTGATGATGATCGGCATCTCCAAGCCGCTGACCCGGCAACAGGGCGACGTGCTCAACGCCCAACGCACCCAAATCGCCAACCTTGCGGCCTCGGCCTTCGCTGGCGCCACCTCATACATAGCGTCTCCTTACGTGGGCGCCCCTGTCGGCGCCGGAGTGCGCATGTATGTGAATGACACCCTGCCCACCTATCATGCAGGCGACATACTGGTCAGCATCGAAGCGCAGGTGAACGGCGGCATTGGCCCGCAACGCAGTGCCTCGACACTGATCATCAAGACCTGACGGGAGAAATACATGTCTGACATTACCCAGCTGGTCGTTGCCCTGGTGCTGTTCTTTCTGCTTGATCGGTTTATCAAGTCGTACCCGCTTCGCAAATGGCTAGGGGTGCTGTTGGTTGCGATGGGGGCGGTCGGGTGCGTGGCTGTGAGCCAAACCCGCTTGCTTGGGGTTGACCTGGGGCTGCTGTCGATCTTTGCCGTTGCACTGGGGGTGGGGTTGTTCCTGAAGCGGCGGCGGTTCGAGCCGATGGGCTGAAGGAGGGCCTGGAATTTCCCCACGCCCGGCAGTAAAAAGGGACGGACTTGTTTGAAAATAGATCCGTCCCTTTTCCTTTTCGCCTCTCGACCTACGCAGCCTGAGCCTTGACGGCCGGCTGGGGCGACTTGCGATACGTCAGCAACACAATCCCCGTTACCACAATCATCCCGCCCACCACCT
Source organism: Pseudomonas sp. SDO5522_S412 (assembly GCF_054071215.1). Classification (NCBI taxonomy): domain Bacteria; kingdom Pseudomonadati; phylum Pseudomonadota; class Gammaproteobacteria; order Pseudomonadales; family Pseudomonadaceae; genus Pseudomonas; species Pseudomonas sp. SDO5522_S412. The sequence continues at coordinate 19,915 of NZ_JBSVWQ010000046.1, forward strand.
GCCCGGCGCTGAGCATCTGGTCGAGCACGATCCAGCCCATCAACAACGTCGCCAGCGGCTCAATGTTCATCACCGGCGCATTACGCGGCATATCCAGGCGCGGCACCGAAATGAACAGCACGATAAAACCCGTGCCGTACAGCACCACCAACGTGGCCAATGCCAGCCAACCGGTACTGGTGGCCGGCAGGTTCAGGCCATCGACAAGCGCACCGCTCAAGCCCGCGAGGTTGACGCTGCTGAACACAATGAAGATCGTCAGCAGACTGCGCACTGAACCGCGCACCTGAGACAACTTGTGGTCGGTGATCCACAGCGCGCAGGCGAATACGAACGCGGCGCAAAAGGCCAGGGAGACGCCGACCAGCCATTCCGGGCCGAGGGTGGTGTTGGCGGAGAGACGGCCGGGTACGTCCAGCACGAAGACCAGTCCCACCAGAATCAGGCTCATCAGCAAGGCGGTGCGTGCGGTGGGGCGTGGGCCGCCGAGTGCCCAGGTGAGCAGGGCCAGCAGGATAGGGAAGACGTTGGCGACCAGTAAGGCCAGCGCTACCGGGACGCGGGCGACGGCGGAGTAGAGGCAGAGGCTTTGGGTGGCGATGAGCAGGCCCAGGAGGACTTGCCAGCGCCATGCTCCTGGGGGGAGGCGGAGGTTTTGGCATTGGTATAGGACGAGTATCGCCAGGACCAACAGGGTGCCGCCGGAGCGCATGAGGATTGCCAGGAGGACTCCGGCGCCGTCGTCGAAGGCTACGCGGGCGGCGATGTGGTTGCCGGCGAAGGCGCAGCCCATGCAGAGGAGGATTAGGACGGCGATGTGGCGGGGGAATTGAGTGGGGGTAGGGGGAGTCATGGTTGGGCTCGGGAAGTGGGCGCCATCGTCGGGGATGGGGATTTATTTTTAGGTTGTCGTACAACTTGGTGGTGGGATTTGTAGCGTGTTTGGTACGAGGGGGCAAGGGGGGGGGAGTTTGGTTGGCTAAGAGTGCCTACCGAAGCAGCTTCCACCGAAATTCGTAGGGGGAGCCGGGCCTGGGACGGATAGCTCTAATTCAGCTGGTCGTTAGAAGGAGATCGTATGAGTCTTTTGGCGGAAGCGTCCCTGCGTGTTTTCGGCAACTAAGTCGGAAATGGATAAATTTATTGATTTGGAATAGATCGCTTTAGTCCCAACAATGGAGATAAGTCGAATAATTCGTGATGGTCGAGAGCGGCTGTTCGCGAAAGACCGCTTCCGGCCAGTAGTGGTCATTCAGATCCGTTTACGAAAGGGGCAGGCGATTCCGTTGAACATGGGTTAGATTGGCTTCTAGGGCCTTCATGACTGCTGCCCAGTTCATACAATGCTAATAGGGAGATGACGCTATGGATCAATGGGACTTCGATGATCGACCAGAGTTGCCACCAGAAGCGGGTAACCAGGATGTTCAAGCATTCGACCCTGATGATAATTGGCTCCAAAACGCCCCTAAAGACTTACAGATTGAAGCAATGCGGCAGTGGTTTTATGCTCGGTATGAAGATCCTGCGAATTGCACACCATACGAAAGTCGGGAGGGTGGATATCAGTATATTTGTGGTGGCCCTTACGATCCCAACGACGAGATACAGGATCGTTTCTCACACGTCGTAGAATACGACGTGATGGAAGAACTAATCAATGAGTTAGTCCAAAAATGCGGAGATGAATGGGCAGCAGTTGATCAGGGCAATTGGGACTACGATGATATTTATTCGATGCTCCCAGAGGATCGTACTGACCCGCTAAACATGCTAGTTCAGCGCTTGAATCAAATTGAAGAAACGCTGGCAGCCCCTAACACCACTCAAGCCTTTGTAATACAACTATTACATAGTGCAACAATTACAGCTTTAGAGGCTTATCTGTGGGACACGACTGCCTATTGGGTTACACAGAATGACGATGTGCTGAGGTCTTTTGTTAAAGGTAATGAAGACTTCGCGGGGGAGAAACTGAAACTTTCAGATATCTTTACCGCAATGGAAGGTCTAGAGAGAAAAGTCATTGACTACTTACAAACATTTATATGGCATCGGTTGGATAAGGCCAAGCCATTACTCGAAAAAACTCTAGGAATTAAATTTCCTGACATTGCCCCATTTATGCCCGAAATCATAATTCGTCATGACATAGTGCACCGAGGGGGCCGTGATAAAGAGGGTTATCCTGTAAATGTCTCGTCAGCTGACGTTAGACGTGTTGCTGATTTGGTAAAGGGCTTCGCAGAGTCACTAGATGCTGAGCTCATGAAGACTTTTCCTGCGGTACAAATCCCGGCCATCAAAAAGTCGGACGATCCTTTTTAGAAAACCCGTCAGCCCTTGAACTCCCCGCAGACTCGGGGGCTTAAATACGCAGTTCGCCATCAACACCGACCAGTTTGGTACAGCCTACATCTCTGGCGGCATGGCGAGGCAAATTGGGCCTACCTCTCTAGGCCCACATGTCGTTCGGAGATACGTTCGGTAATAGCTGTTCGATGGGCTGGCCGGGGGGGGTGCATAGTTCGCTCAGATCGAGATACCGATCAAGTCTGCTAAGCAGATAAGACGATCAAGAACCTTTATTGTTCGAATCACCCCAACACCAGAACCAAATTGGACAGTGTATAAAGATAATTGCAATATCTATCTTAAACATCGTCAATCTTTAAGATCCCACTGCCGTCTAATATTGACAAGTTCGGAAGTGAGTCAAAATCAGTAGTAGCAGATACGGTTTTGCCGATTTTTATAAACGACAATATACTTTTTTCGAAAACTTTTGACTCGCTGAACTTCTTAAGACTAAAAATAGTTCTAGTTTCACCTATTTTCCGATCATAAAACGTTTGAAGGCCGTGTAGAGATGTCTCTGACTGATAATTAACAAATTCAGACCACTTATTCTCCAGATGCTTCAGATTGAAAGATAATGTTTGCTCATCAACGCCCGTTTCGTCGCCACTAAACAGGACTACATACATATAAACTTTTGCATAGATAACTTTTGGGAATGTATGTGTTGAGTTGGACGTTCCAACCAGCTTCCGAAAAACTCGCAAGCCTAAGTTGAATTTATCAAACATGTCGTTATCGGATAGCGAAATCTCCGAAAAGTTATTTCTTGCGAATAGCTTTTTCTCCATGCCCTTTGAGAGCATTCCGTTGGCAGAATAAAATATTCTAAAAAACTGGTTGCGTTCAACTATATCCTCCTTTTTTATATAGCCGCTGTGCACACCATCTGAAAACTCACCCCGCTTTCTCTCATAAAATAGTCCGTAGCTATCAAATACCTTTGATTGGATTGACTGGTGAAACGTCTCGTTAGCATAGCGGTCAGCATTATTTACTGGCGTTTGTTTATTTGTTGCATTTGAAATATCTTCAATCAACTGAAGCTTGTCGCTGTGCGTACTATTATCAATAAGCGTGATGACTTTTAGCAACACCTCCTTGCCGCCAAAAACCATGTCTAACTGATCAGTGGGGCAGTCATGGAGAATGCGACTGAGCGTAAATGAGGTTTGTCCCCCATTGATGATTTGTGGGTTTTTGACCGTCAGTTGCGCTTTGTTTTTCTGGCCTATCCTTTCGTTAATGTAAGTTGTCGTCGGACAACATTGTGATGCCGTTATTGTACAGCGCGAACTCATTTGTTTCGTTTTTAAGAACAGTTTCTCGTATGGACTGATTCACGTTTTGCCCGTCAAGATCCAAATAACTTCGAGGGTTATATTTAAGGATCGAGTTTTTATATTTGCCCATCATTTTTGCTATTTCAATAATAGGCACGAACAAAACTGTAATTTCACAATCGCTTATTTTGGTACTGACGGTATAGCTGATTTTGCTGCCGGAATTTTTATTTGATAGATCTATTGGAATGCTTATATCTGTCGCCGTGAAATAGGTTCCGGAGACTACGGGATAAACTAGCTCTCTATAGCTTCTATCGTAATCATACACTTCCACTGAATAACCACCAGTCAGCATGCGAAGCTTTCCAGCAGAAACGGTAGGTACATTCGCAAGCAGTACTACTTTATAACTGTACCGTCCGACATCTGGCAGGGCGCTAACCTCGCGCTGTAATTGTTTAATTTTACCATTATAGCTATTACCACTTTCATCTTGCTGCTCCCCTTCTAAAATACGATTGACATCCATGTGAAGAATTTCATCAAGGGATATTTTTTTTGACTCATAGTTATGCGCCGAAATCCTGAACTTAGATTGAATCAAATATATGCATTTAGTGTTTTTTTCAATATAGTAACCATCTACTCCACCATCATACGAACCATCAGTAATCAAGCGCTCTCTATCTTCAAAGTTGAGCATCCCAAACAAAACTTTCAAATAAAGATGAATATAGGCTCGTGCACGGGAGTTATTTATGCTCTCCGGCTCGCTCTCAGGAGGGAGATACCTCTTTGAATGCTTCTCCGTGGCTTCATTTCGAATACTATCAAGTATATTGATCAAAACTTCGTATTTCAAAAGATAGTCCTTTAAATTTGATTGAAAAATTCATCTTAATGGGAAAGCGTCTGCGTTTAAGTAAGCTGTGGTCGACCACTCTGATTAAATAAATCATTTTTTTGATCTGTAGTTTTATCGCTTTAATTCAAAACCTGACTCTCTTGTAATCATCAATAGCATACCACCATCAAATGGCCATCACATGTAATCCCCAGAGAGTCGGTCCTTTTAGGACCCATACGGCCCAGCGCGCTCCCTAGAGGTACCTCCGTTTCCACTTCTGCTCTCCTAGATGTTCGGTACAAGATAGACCTATCGCTAGCATAGCCATCCACTGGATAGTCATCCATCGTAGTTGCGCGAGCCTGGAGCTTCCTGGATGAAATCAAAATCGCGACCAGAGTCCGCTTCTGGCCGAAACCAGCCCTTTAATTCCCATACCGGTCTACCATGCCACCCCCGGCAGTGGTTCCACGCGCTACCGACCTCAATCTCAAGGTATCGCCCATGACCTCTTCACCACGCACCATCCCATCCCGCACCTCATCCGAGGCATCCCTATGAGCATCGACCAAATCAGCCTCCCAAAAGGCGTAGGCCCTCAGGCCATCAAGCTCCTCGACGCCATCACCGGTGCTGACACCAAAGAAGACCTGAACCGCGCAGGCGGCAAAGCCGAAGGTTTTGTATTGGGTCTGGAAAGCGCCAAGGCCATCAAAAGCCAAATCGCCGAGTCGCTGTACGTTGCATACGACGACGCGGCGAGTAATCGGTTGAGTGAGTTGAAGGGCTAGTCCCGCTGGACCGCGTTCGGCTTTAGCTTCGAGGTGTTTCGCGGTCCATCATTTTGCGATCAGCAATTCGCTCAATTCGTTCAGTTGGTGGATTGGTCAGTGCCGCATCGCGGTCTGTCCGGTCAGTTCGTCGGACAGCTCGAGCAGCAGGGCACCGACTGAGCAAACGGTTTCGTGTTTGTTGGCAATCAGAATTTCGCTGCTGACGCCGGAGAGTGCGCTCAAAAGGGCGGTCGTCTCTGGGACGGTATCGGTAGCGGGATTCAGGTCGTGATCAAGAAGGAAAAGAGGTCTGGTTATTTAAGCGAAAATAAATAAGGCCCCTTTCTGTTCAGCGTGGTGCCGGGTTATCCAGGCACATCAAGTCATTTCATTACCTGTCGGGCCAGGAAATATCATCAGAATTCAACCATGTTATCCGACCTGATTTGATTCTCGGATTCTTTAAAAAATCTTCCACCGCTAACCATGCTACATCGGGCTTTAAAAATGAGCCTTCAGGTACGAACTGATCCTCACCAAAGTCCTTCACTACATTAATTTTATTCAGTGTACCTACTGAATAAAACTCAGCGCCTGTTCGTTCTCCGGGTATTCGGATGTTGTATCTAACTGAAATGCCTAACTCTTTATTCTCTAGCACTGATAGCTCGGACTTGTCACCTTCGTCACTAATATAGCTAAACACTCCATCACCGGACCCTTTCTGCCACTTTGAAGATTGATAGTTCAAGAAGAACTCAGCGTATGCCTGAGGATCTGGATCAATATCAACGTCATGATCAAGAAAGAAGCATTTTAATTCAGGCATAACACCCTCGCTAAAATTGAGTTAGGCAACCATCACATACAGTCTTTTAGAAAAGACGTGAAGTGATACTGACCACATCGATCAATGACATTTGCGGCTTTGCCATTCACTCCAGCAGTTTTCCGCAACAATATCCGGATAGCCGCGTTCCCTTTCCATATCGAGCGCCACGCTGAATGGCAGAGTGATACAAACCGCCCGGTCTCGAATATCACAGACCTCAGCCTCGGTTAGAGGTGAGCCCTTTCTGTCTTCAGCGGCGGTGAGAACGGCTACGAGGGCTGGTACAAATACTAGGCACAGCGGATCAGCGTCCATGAATCACCTGTTGGGTTTCGACTTGGCCCATTACAACGAACCAGGCGGGGTTCAGCAATGGCTGAATGCACCGCGCACCTCTCGCCGAGTCGCTGTATATGGCATACGACGACGCGGCGAGTAATCGGTTGGGTGAGTTGAAGGGCTAGTCCCGCTGGACCGCGTTGGGCTTTATGCCCGAGGTGTTTCGCGGTCCATCAGTTTGCCGATCAGCAGTACGCTCAATTCGCTCAGTTGGTGAATGGCTAATGCCACGTCGCGGTCTTTGCCGGTCAGTTCGTCGGACAGGTCGAGCAGCAGGGCGCTGACGGAGGAAACGGTTTCGTAGCTGTTGGCGATCAGGATTTCGCTGCTGACGCCGGAGGTGACGCTGAAGAGGGCGGTTGTCTCTGGGACTGTCTCGGCATCAGTGCCGGGATTGAGGTAGTGATCAATGGCGCGCTGGGCAGCCTGGTGGAGTTTTAGATCCGGTTTCTTCGGAGGATTCGGCGTTACTTTGAACATGGTGCAATTCCTGAATGGGGCCGACACCCTTTCGCTACTACACAAGAGGGTGGCAGCTGTACGCAGGTTAGTAGACCGGGGAATTACACAAAGCCGGCGCACCCGAAGGCGCCCTACGCACAGCCACCATCAAGCGCAGACAGGAACGTCTGATAGATGTAGCTCATGCACTATGTGTAATTGACCCTAGGGCTACTAAACCCGATCACTGAGTTTTCAGCGACCGAGCAACCTTAGAGATGGCCACCCAGGTGCACAAGCCGGCGGATTCTGACGCAAGCGTAGGCAATGGAGCAAGGTGCTACGGCCTACGCAAAGTCTCCTTCATCCCGCAAATGGAACCACCAGCCGGTACGCCCTCAACCCCAAATCACTCAACCCCTCCAGGCTCTCGCCCTGGCCAGGCATGAGCAGGCTGATCCCCAGATAATGCTCAAGGTGCAGGGTGATGGTCTGGCCTTCGACGCACAAATCCCAATAGCGCTGATCCAGCCCGTCGGCCTTTACGGTCCATTCACCTTTCAAGCCGTGCTCCAGCGTTTCGGCGATGGCCGCGAACAATTGCCAGTCGGACGTTTTCGAAATCTGTATTTCCATAAGGGATCATCGATAGGGTGAAAGGGCGTGTTTCGCCGTGAGATGCTTGTCGTAGAATGTGACAGAACCTGCGCAGCTTTCAAAGGAATGAGCCCGTGACAACGAGCACTACCATCACCCGTCCGCTCGGCATGAATGAAGGACTTCTTCATGTTCGATAAAAACGACTTTGACCAGATTCCCCGTGGGCAATTGCTTCACTACGGATCGGGTCGTCCCTACCCAGGTATCTATTTCGTCACCTATCGACAAGACGCCTTTAGAACTCCCGACGGAGAGGAGTGCATCAGGGTCACTCGCGCCCCCAACCCGAAAAACGACAACGGATTACGCTTCTGGCTATACGCAGAGCTCCAGAATGATTGGTGTAGAAGGTTGGAATACTTCGCGGGCTACGTCTCCGATTCCCAGTTCGAGAGCATCTCGGAAGCAGAATTCAACCAATTGGTTGCCGACCAGGCAAATGAATTGGTCGCGCCGCTCAAACTGCCACTGCATGAGCCAACGGGCTTTATCGGTGCGCTGATGATGTACTCCATGAAGACCGAGTTCATCGTTTCGTTGGTCGCGGAGTACGAAGATGAGTTCATCCATTTCTATTGGGATACCACCGCTTGAGCGGCATCTGAATCCTTTGTCGCACGGAAGCCTGTTTATGAATGTTCACCGCTTTATTAGCCTCTTCCTGGGCTGCCTGTTACCGCAACTGTGCACGGCCAACACCCCGCACATCGACCCCCACGCCGAGAGCCTCTATCAGCAAGCGGTGCCGTACCTAAAACAAGCAGATGCCAAGCTGGAAGCGGTGCCTGCGAACTTTCCCACCGCCAGCGTAGACGAGAAAAAGCGTACCCAAGTGCTGGTGGAGGAGGCAGGCGAGTTGCTCAAGCCGGCGATCAAGTTGCTTGAACAAGCTGCCGCGCTGGATCACCCGGTGGCCCAGCATCGCCTCGCGATGATCTACGTGATGTTCTACCCGGTCGACGAGATCAAGGAAAAGGCCTGCCCGTTGTTCCAAAGCAGCTTCCTACAAGGCTTTGCACCACCGGCACTGCAGCTTTCATCCTTTTGCTTTGAATTTACGGACACGCCGGAATTCCAGACAACGCTGAAGGCCATTGCAACCAGCGCGCCCGCGTATGAGCAATATTTCCCGCAGCCTGCGGTGAAGCTTGAATGCAGGGCCGAGATGCCTCAGGGCATGGCGTTGCAGTGGGGCAGCAGTCGGGATTATCAGGCTGAAATGTACCGGCTGCTGGGGGACAGTAACCGTGCGCAGCGTACGGAGTATTACCAGCAGGCGATCGCGATCAATGATTGCTACAAGGCGAAAAAGCGCCTGGGGTTAAGTCAGTAACCGGGCGTATATGAATGACTATCTGAGACGCTTGCTGCGTTAAATTCACCCGCAACCCTCCATGCGATGACCGTTATGAAAGCTCCAAGAATGACCAAGGCACACGCGCTTCAACGAGCTCAACAGCTCGTGGCGCTAGGCTGGACTGTTAAACATGAGTTCATGGCTGACGGCGAAATATACGAGTGGTATCTGGAGTGGGAACACGTTGAAGACCCGCCGTTGGAAGATAAGGATAAAGCGGGCCGCTAGCAGTTCTGTGCTGAGGGCGCAGAGCAAAGAAAAATACACTTTTTGCTGCGCGGGGCGTCCAACCCTGAAACCGCCGTCAAGGCTTTCATCTCCAGGCAGCTGCTCCCAGCTAAGGACCGATCATGGTGACGTTATTTATTTTTCTTCTGGCCTGCGGTGCTGCTGCGAGCACCGGCATCATCTTCAAACCGGGCGACTGGTACGCCACCCTGGTCAAACCCAGCTTCACCCCACCCAACTGGCTGTTCCCGGTTGCCTGGACGATCATCTACCTGCTGCTCGCCTGGGCCGGCTACCGCCTGACTCTGATCCCCGGCAGCGAAATCGTGCTGGCTCTATGGGCTGCGCAGATCGCACTCAACACCCTGTGGACGCCCGTGTTCTTCGGTGCCCACCGGATTTTCGCCGGGATGGTGATCATCACGCTGCTGTGGCTGGTAGTGGCCGCCATGGTGCTGCTGACGGTGCGCCTGGATTTGATCACCGGGCTGATCCTGTTCCCGTACCTGGTGTGGCTCAGCGTTGCGGCTGCGTTGAATTTCTCCATCCTGCGCAATAACCGCTGAGCCTGGCGGCGTGGGCAGAGGGCGGAAACATCATTGCCATGATGCCCACGCACACTGGCCAAGGTGAACATCTCTTTTAGAGATAGGGGGAATATCGAATTGGGAACTCACACGCTGTGGCCTGCTGAAGAACATGAACTGGCGCAAATGCAGCGCTTTAACCAGAAGCTCGCCTGGATGCCGCGTTTTCGCATCCGCAACCGCGTGACGCCCCGGGTGATCCAGGCGCTGTTGCGCTCCAGCCAGATGGTGGCCGGCAACAAGTTGCTCAAGCATGGCCTGCAGGCTGAAAGCCGGCGGGTGGGCTCGGTGCCGGTGCGCATCATCCGGCCGAAGGGCAAGGCCAAAGGCGTGGTGCTGGATATCCATGGCGGCGGCTGGGTGATCGGCAATGCGCAGATGAATGACGACCTCAACGTGGCCATGGTGAATGCGTGCGAGGTGGCGGTGGTGTCGGTGGATTACCGGCTGGCGGTGGATACACCGGTCGAAGGGATTCTGGAAGACTGCCTGGCCACGGCGCGCTGGTTGCTCGGGGACTGTGAGGAGTTCGCCGGCCTGCCGGTGATCGTTGTCGGCGAGTCTGCCGGTGGGCATCTGGCGGCGGCCACGCTGCTGGCGCTGAAGCAATCGCCCGAATTGCTGGCGCGGGTGAGCGGGGCGGTGCTGTATTACGGCGTCTACGATTTGACCGGTACACCGAGCGTGCGCACGGCGGGGCGGGAAACGCTGTTGCTGGACGGGCCGGGCATGGTGGAGGCGCTGCGTTTGCTGACGCCGGGCCTGAGTGACGAGCAGCGTCGGCAGCCGCCGTTGTCACCGTTGTATGGCGACCTTGCCGGGCTGCCGCCGGCACTGATGTTTGTGGGGGAGCTGGACCCGTTGCTGGACGACACGCTGCAGATGGCCGAGCGATGGGCGGGGTCCGAGGTGTTTTTGTTACCGCAGGCGGCTCATGGGTTTATTCATTTTCCGACGGCGATGTCGGGCCGCGTGCTGGCTTACAGCCGCGATTGGATCACGGGTCGTTTACGCTCGGTTGGTTGATATTGGATTTTTACAACAAGGCCACATGGAAAGATGAAAATAAGAAAGTCGTTCATCGCGTCGCTGGGGATTTTATCGCTGGTTCAAACATCACTGTCCTTTGCGGACAACGCTAACGGGAAAAACATTTATCTGCAGCGCTGCGCCATGTGCCACGGCGCGGATATCAAAGGCACGGGACCCTTGGCGAATAAAAGCAATCCGCCTACGCCTGACCTGACAACGGCTACTTTCAAAAAACGCTTGAGTGATTATCCGGGCGTTATCGTGTCGTCCGTCATTCTTCGTCCAAATGGCGACCTGATTCCCAGAACGTTGCGGGAGAACGGTGTGAAGTTGTCACCGTTCACCTGGAAAGTTCAGGACTTCCGCGATTTGAACGAGTACATGAGCGGAGTGATTTCAAAAAGCCGATGATGCTGCTCGTTCCCACGCTCCGCGTGGGAATGCATCCCGTGACGCTCCGCGTCACCAACAGCGGGACGCAGAGCGTCCCCGGCGGCATTCCCACGCGGAGCGTGGGAACGATCAGTCAGCAACCGCTCAACGCTACCTGCGGACGCTCACCTGCAAAGAAGAACGGCCGCAACCGCACGCCCACGCTGTTGCCGATAAACGCCGCCACCAACCACACCCAGCCATGCAGGCTGCCCGAGGCAATCCCGCTGAAGTACGCGCCGATATTGCAGCCATACGCCAGGCGCGAGCCGTAACCCAGCAGCAGGCCGCCGATCACCGCCGCAAACAGCGAGCGTGCCGGAATCTTCAGGCTTGGAGCGAAACGCCCGGCCAATCCCGCAGCCAACAGCGCACCGAGGATGATGCCGATGTCCATTACGCTGGTAACGTCTTCCCACACCGGCGCCGCCAGGGCCTTGGCATTGCCCGGCATTTGCCAGAACGCCCAGCTGCCTACGTCCACGCCCAACCCGCCGGCAACCTTGGCGCCCCACAGGGCGAACGCCGAAGTGATACCCCATGGCCGCCCGGCCAGTGCCAGGGTGGCGTAGTTGAGCAGGGCCAGGCCAATCGCGCCCCACACCAATGGCCATGGCCCGCGCAGGAAGCGGCGCAGGCCCTGGTGTTCGCTGGTCACGCCGGCTTCGAGTTGCCCGTGACGGCCTTTTTCCAGGCGCACGGTGACTGCCGCGATGATGCCAAATACGGCCAGGCTCAGCAGCAAGGCCGGCACCACGCCGAAGCTTTTGACGATGGAAACCGCCGGGAACGAAGGCAGCGAGAACCACCAGTCGACGTGGTGAGTCGCGATCAACGAACCACAGATAAAGAAGAACAGCGTCACCAGCATGCGCGCGTTACCACCGCCCACGGTGAACAGGGTGCCGGACGCACAACCGCCGCCCAGCTGCATGCCGATGCCGAAGATGAATGCCCCGAACACCACCGAAACCCCGGCCGGTGCCACCAGCCCGACCACGGGCTGGCCGAACAGGGTGCCGGCCCCCAGCGCGGGGAAGAACAGCACCACGGCAATCGCCAGCATCACCATCTGCGCACGCAAGCCCGCGCCACGCCGGTCGGTGATGAACACTCGCCAGGCCGAGGTGAAGCCGAAGGCAGCGTGGTACAGCGTCAGGCCCAGTGCGGCGCCGACCACCAGCAACAGCACCTGGCGCGAGCCGACGCTGTTTTGCAGGAAGACGGCGCCGAACAGCAGGATGGCAAACGCCAGTAATGGCGCGACCGGCTTGCGCGCAGGGGTTGTAGAGAGGGAAAGGCTCATCGGGTATCTCGGTTCGTAGGCCGTGGGTTAAAGGCGAGGGTGCCGAGTATAAACCGCGCACCCTTCCACTGGCGTCTCGAATCCTCCAATGAGGGGTATTAGCCCAGGCGAACGGAAAGCTCGACGTCGTCACCGATCGGCACCGACAGGTAGCCGTTTACTGGCGAACGCACCCGGGCCAGGTAGTCGGGGCAGTAGTCGGTGTTGTCGGCGATGATCAGCGCGCCAGGCTTGAGGCGGCTTTCCACCAGGTTCAACACGTCGCCATACAGCGCCTTGGCGCCGTCGAGCAGCAGCAGGTCGACGCTGTCGGGCAGGCCGGTGGCCAGGGTGACCAGGGCATCGCCTTGGCGGATCTCCACGAGGTCGCTCACGCCGCCTTGCTCCAGGTGTTGCCGGGCGAGGGCGATCTTCGAGGGCTCGAACTCGCTGCTGATCAGCGTGCCGCCGCCGTTGTCCCGCAGGGCGGCCGCCAGGTGCAGGGTGGACAGGCCGAACGAAGTACCGAACTCGACGATGGCCTGCGCTTTGCTGCTGCGTGCGAGCATGTACAGCAGGGTGCCGGTGTCGCGGGAGACGGGCAACCACAGGTCTTTCAGCATGCCGTAGAGTGCCAGGTAGTCGGTCTTGCTGCGCATCAGGCGGTCGCGTTCTTCGTGGGTCACTGTGTTGATGATGGGGCTGGTGGCGGCATCGGCCTGTGTGTACAGCCGTTCAATCAGGGCCGCCATCGGGGCCGAGGTAAGCGTATTCATGGGGATGTCCTGCTGCAGTTTGAGCGCCGTGAGGCGCCGGGCTAGTATGCGAATGATTCGTCGCATTTAAAGTATGCGAACAATTCGTCACATTCGCTATTCGCATTCCAACGGCAGCAGGAACGCCCCATGACCGATCGCCAGACGTCGCAGATTTCCTCACGCAAAGAGCCCAAACAGGCGCGGTCCACCGAGTTGGTGTCGGCCATTCTGGAGGCGGCTATTCAGGTTTTGGCCAAGGAAGGCGCCAGCCGTTTCACCACCGCACGGGTCGCGGAAAAGGCCGGTGTCAGCGTGGGGTCGGTGTACCAGTACTTTCCCAACAAGGCGGCCATCCTGTTTCGGCTGCAGGCGGATGAGTGGCAGCAAACCTCGCAGATGCTCAGCCGCATTCTGCAGGACGTAAGCCAGCCGGCCCTTGAGCGGTTGCGGGCGTTGGTGCATGCGTTTATTCGTTCGGAATGTGAGGAGGCGCAGATGCGTGTCGCCCTGAGCGACGCTGCGCCGCTGTACCGTGATGCGCCCGAAGCCCATGAGGTTCGCGCAGAAGGGCAACAGATTTTCCAGGCGTTCATGCTGGAACTGCTGCCGCAGGTGCCTGAAGCCACCCGCGCTTTGGCTTGCGATTTGATCGCCACCACGTTCAGTTCGGTGGCAAAGGAGTTCTCGGGAAGCCCGCGCACCGAGGCGCAAATAACCGCCTATGCGGACGCCATGGCGGATATGTTCGGTGCCTACGTGACGGTGCTGAACCAGACAGCACGATGACCCGCAGGGCGGGCCATCGTTTGCAGCGCTTGCCTTAGCGGCGGTTCAGCCACACGGTCTGCGCGTTGCAGAATTCCCGCACACCGAAGTGCGACAACTCCCGCCCGAAGCCGCTCTTTTTCACACCACCAAACGAGACCCGGGGATCGGACACGCTGTAGGCGTTGATAAAGATCCCGCCGGTTTCCAGTTGGTTGGCGATGCTGCGTGCCTTCTGCGGGTCGGTGGTGAACACGCTGGCGGTCAGGCCGAACTCACTGTCGTTGGCGAGGGCCACGGCGTGGTCCGCATCGCGGGCGGTGATGATGGAGGCGACCGGCCCGAACAGTTCCTGTTTGAACGAGGTCATCTGGTCGGTGACGTTGGCCAGCACGGTGGGGGCGTAATAGTTGCCCGCGCCTTCGACTTTGTTGCCGCCCAGCAGCAGGGTGGCGCCTTCGGCCAGGGTGGCCTGGACCTGGCCGTCGAGTTCGTCCCGCAGGTCGAAGCGGGCCATCGGCCCGATGTAGGTCTCGCTGGCGGTCGGGTCGCCCATCACCAGGTTGCGGCTGGCTCCGAGGAATTTGGCGGTGAAGGCTTCCACTACGCCTTCTTCGATGATCAGGCGCTTGGCGGCGGCGCACACCTGGCCGGAGTTCTGGAAACGGCCGATCAGGGCAGCTTGCACGGCTTCGTCGAGGTTGGCGTCGTTGAGCACAATGAACGGGTCGGAACCGCCCAGCTCCAGTACGCATTTTTTCAGCGCGGCCCCGGCCTGGGAACCGATGGCCATGCCGGCGCGCACGCTGCCGGTGAGGGTCACGGCGGCGATGCGCGGGTCGGCGATGGCTTTGGACACGCCGTCCTGGGTGACGTTGATCACTTCGAACAGGCCATCGGCAAAGCCGGCGCGCTGGAAGGCTTGTTTCATCAGGTACGCGCTGCCCATCACGTTAGGCGCGTGCTTGAGCACGTAGGTGTTGCCGCTGAGCATGGTTGGCACCGCGCCGCGCAGCACTTGCCACACCGGGAAGTTCCACGGCATTACAGCGAGGATCGGGCCCAGCGGGCGGTATTCGATCTGGGCGGTGCCGTTGTCCACCAGGGTGGCTTCCGGGGCCAGCATGGCTGGGCCGTGGGCGGCATACCACTCAGCGAGTTGCGCGCATTTTTCGATTTCGCCACGGGCCTGGGCGATGGGTTTGCCCATTTCCAGGGTGATCATCTGGGCCATTTCTTCGGCCTGGTCGCGCAGGGTGCTGGCCAGGGCTAGCAGTAATTCGGCGCGCTGGGCGACGGGGGTATTGCGCCCGTTGCGGAAGGCATTGATCGAGCGGGTCAGGGCGGCATCCAGCTGCGCCTCGGTTTCGTACGGGTAGCTGGCGACCGTTTCACCGTTGGCGGGGTTGATCGATAACGCGTGGGTCTGGGAGGAAATGGAGTTCATGGCACCGTCCTGCGCAGTGAATGGGATGGAGGCCAGCGTACGGGGCTGTATCTTTTTCGGAAACTGAATAATATTAAGCAATACGTTCACGTTTGGAGAATGACTTGGATCTGGTCCAGCTGGAAATTTTCAAAGCCGTTGCCGAGCAAGGCAGCATCAGCGCTGCCGCGCAATTGATCCATCGCGTGCCGTCGAACCTGACCACGCGGATCAAGCAATTGGAGCAAGACCTGGGCGTGGACTTGTTTATTCGCGAGAAGAGCCGATTGCGTTTGTCACCGGCCGGGTGGAATTTCCTCGGGTATGCGCGGCGCATTCTCGACCTGGTGCAAGAGGCCCGGGCTACGGTGGCGGGGGAGGAGCCCCAGGGCGCGTTTGCCCTGGGTTCGCTGGAGAGCACGGCGGCGGTGCGTATCCCGGCGTTGCTCGCGGCGTATAACCAGAAGCACGCCAAGGTTGAGCTGGACCTGACCACCGGGCCGTCCGGCACGATGATCGAGGGTGTGTTGTCGGGGCGGCTGGCAGCGGCGTTTGTCGATGGGCCGGTGTTGCACGCGACGCTGGAGGGCGTGGCGGTGTTTGAGGAGGAAATGGTGGTGATCGCGCCGTTGCATCACGCGCCGATCACCCGGGGGCGGGATGTGAGCGGGGAGAGCATCTACACGTTTCGTTCGAACTGTTCGTACCGGCATCACTTCGAGCGTTGGTTTTCACAGGATGGCGCGGTGCCGGGGAAGATCTTCGAGATGGAGTCGTACCACGGGATGCTCGCCTGTGTGAGTGCCGGTGCCGGGTTGGCGCTGATGCCACGGAGCATGCTGGAGAGCATGCCGGGGTTTACGGCGGTGAGTGTGTGGCCGCTGACCGATACGTTCCGGATTCTGAATACCTGGCTGATCTGGCGCCGGGGTACGGTGTCGCAGAGTCTGAACAGTTTTGTGCAGTTGCTGGAAGAGCGTGGCCTGGCCCTGGCATCGTAGCCGTAGCAGCTGTCGAGCTTCAGCGAGGCTGCGAAGGCGTCGGCACAGTCGATATTGAGGGTGCCTGACCCACCGCTATCGCGGCCTCGCTGAAGCTCGACGGCTCCCACATTTGGTCTTGGTTAGCCGCCAAGCTGCAGGGTGCCCATGGCCGATTTGGCGATCAGAGCGGCTGTACCCAGTTGCATCAGTCACACAGGTCCTCTGTGGGAGCTGTCGAGCTTTAGCGAGGCTGCGATGACGTCGGCACAGTCGACAT
>NZ_JBSVWQ010000047.1:0-36260 GCF_054071215.1 Pseudomonas sp. SDO5522_S412
ATGCATCCGGTGACTGACACTCCGCCTTCGCGAGCAAGCCCGCTCCCACATTTTGACCGCTGTGTGTCAGGTCAGGCCAGTGCTGTCTCGGCAGGCGACACAATGCTGGTCTTGCCCCCACGGGACTTACCGGAACTCAGATACTCGGCAATCGACTCCTGGGTCACTTCCCCCAGGAACACCCGCTCCGCATCCATCACCGGCAACCACGAGCGGTTGAACTCGTACATGCGCGACAACAGGATGCGCAAATGCTCGTCGTACGCCGCCGTGGCGTTGAATTCCCGCAGGTACTGGCCGCAGGTACCGGTCTGACGATGCAGGTCGCGACGTCGCACATAACCCAGGGCCTTGTTCTCGGCATCGGTGACCACCACGTAGCGACGGTCCAGCTCATCCATCTGCTCCAGGGCATCCGCCACCGGGGTTTCCGGGCTGACCGACGGCGCGTTGTCCGCCGCATCTTCAGCCTTCACCAGCAGCAGGCGCTTGAGGGTGCTGTCCTGGCCAACGAAGTTGCTGACGAATTCGTCGGCAGGGTGGGCCAGCAGGGTGTCCGGGTGGTCGATCTGCAGCAGCTTGCCGGCGCGGAAGATCGCGATCTTGTCACCCAGCTTGATGGCTTCGTCGATGTCGTGGCTGACCATGATCACGGTCTTGTTCAGCGCGCGCTGCATCTCGAAAAACTCGTTCTGGATCATCTCGCGGTTGATCGGGTCGACCGCGCCGAACGGCTCATCCATCAGCAGCAACGGTGCATCCGCCGCCAGGGCGCGGATCACGCCGATCCGCTGTTGCTGGCCGCCGGACAGCTCACGCGGGTAGCGATGCAGGTACTGCTTGGGTTCGAGCTTGATCATGCTCATCAACTCGCGGGCGCGGTCGTGGCATTTCTGCTTGTCCCAGCCCAGCAGCTTGGGCACCACCACGATGTTCTCTTCGATGGTCATGTTCGGGAACAGACCGATCTGCTGGATCACGTAGCCGATGTTGCGACGCAGGGTCACTTCGTCGAGGTCGGTGGTGTCTTCGCCGTTGATCAGGATCTTGCCGGAGGTCGGCTTGATCAGGCGGTTGATCATCTTCAGCGTGGTGCTCTTGCCGCAGCCCGAGGGGCCGAGGAATACGCAAATTTCGCCTTCGTTGACGGTCAGGCTTACGGAATCAACGGCGGTGATGGTCTTGCCGTTGCTTTGGAAGGTCTTGGTCAGGTTTTGAAGTTCGATCATTTGAGCAGTCCTTTTGGAGTCAGCGTGCGTTGCAGCCATTGCAGAAGCAGGTCGGCGAAGATGGCCAGGAGACTGACCAGCACGGCGCCAACGATCAGCATCGACATGTCGCTGCGGCTGATGGAAGCCAGAATAAGTACACCCAGGCCACCGGCGCCGATGGTGGCGGCGATGGTCATCACACCAATGTTCATGACGACGGCGGTGCGCACACCGGCGAGGATCACCGGTACGGCAATCGGCAGCTCGACCATGCGCAAGCGCTGGCCGAAGGTCATGCCGATGCCTTTGGCGGCCTCGCGAATGCCCGGCTCAACGCCGGTGAGGGCGAGGTAGGTGTTACGCATGATGGGCAACAGGGAATAGAGGAACACGGCGGTGATCGCCGGCATCGGCCCCAGGCCCTGGCCGAACTTGGAGTAGAACGGCAGCAGCAGGCCGAACAGCGCGATCGACGGCACGGTCAGCAACACCGTGGCACTGGCTTGCAATGGGCCGGCGAGCGTCGGGAAGCGGGTCATCAGCACACCCAGGGGCACGCCTACGACGATTGCGAGGATCACTGCAATGCCGACCAGGGTGATGTGCTGCCAGGTCAGGTGCAGGACTTGGGCCCAATCAAGATGGGAAAAGGCGTTCAGGAATTCCATGTCTTCTCCTCTTAGTTGATCGGATGCTGGCGCAGGAAATCTGCGGCCACGGCGGACGGGCTTTCGTGGTCGACGTCGACCCGCGCATTCAGCTGGCGCATGGTTTCGTCGTCGAACAGCGCAGCCAGTGGCTTGAGATCAGCGGCCAGTTGCGGATGGGCATCGAGGTAAACCTGACGCACCACCGGCGCGGCGGTGTAGTCCGGGAAGTAGTGCTTGTCGTCTTCCAGCAGCTTCAATTTGAAGGCGTTCAGGCGACCGTCGGTGGTGTAGACCAAGCCGGCAAATACCTGGCCATTACGCAGCGCGGTGTACACCAGGCCGGCGTCCATCTGCCGGGTGTTCTTGCGGGTCAGGTTCATGTCGTACAGCTTGACCATGCCGGCCATGCCGTCGGAACGGTTGGCGAACTCGGTGTCCAGGGCCACCAGGCGGTTTTCCTTGGTTTTCTCGGCCAGTGCCGCGGTCAGGTCGCTGATGCTGTTGATCTGCGGGAATTCCTTGGCCACGTTCTCTGGCAGGGCCAGGGCGTAGGTGTTGCTGAATTTCGACGGGGAGAGCCAGACCAGGCCTTTTTTCGCGTCGAGTTCTTTCACTCGGGCGTAGGACTGTTCGCTGTCGAGCTTCTCGTCGACGTGGTTGTAGGCCACCAGCGACACGCCGGTGTATTCCCAGATCAGGTCCAGTTGCCCGCTTTCCTGGGCACTGCGTGCCAGGTTGCTGCCCAGGCCGCCGGTCACACGGGTGTCGTAACCCTTGGTGCGCAGGTACTGGGAGGTGATTTCGGCGAGCAGGGTCTGTTCAGTGAACACCCGGGCACCGATGCGGATGACCGGTTTTTCAGCGGCTTGCGCAAACCCTGCGAACAGCAGGACGCAGCTCAATATCAATGTCAGTTTTTTCATGTGAATTCCTGTTTCAGGCCCAAGACGGGGCCAAAGCCTTAAGACGGACGCAACCCGCGTTCCAGCCAAAGGCGGCTGGCCATGGTCACCAGACCGTCGAGCAGCAAGGCCAGCAGCGCGGTGCATGCGGCGCCGAGCAGCAGTTGCGGCTGATTGTTCAGGGCGATGCCGGGGAAGATCAGGCTGCCCAGGCTGTTGGCGCCAATCAGGAACGCCAGGGGCGCGGTACCGACGTTGATCGCCAGGGCCACGCGCACACCGCCGATGATGATCGGCACGGCGTTGGGCAATTCCACGCGAAACAGCACCTGGCGCGGCGTCATGCCGATGCCGACGGCGGCTTCTTTCAGGGAACCTTGAACGTTTTTCAGGCCTTCATAGGTGTTGCGCACGATGGGCAGCAACGAGGCGAGGAACAGCGCGAAGATCGCGGGGCCGCTGCCGATGCCAAGGACACCGAGGGCGATGGCCAGTACGGCCAGGGGAGGGACGGTATTGCCGATGTTGAAGATCTGCATGAAGCGTTCTGCGCGCCCGACCATGTTGGGTCGGCTCAGCAGGATACCGGCGGGAATCCCTACGATCAGGGCGGCCAGCATCGAAACAAGGACGAGGATCAAGTGAGCTTGCAGGTAAAACAACAAATCGTCGCGGTACAGTTCGATCGTGTTGATGCCGATCCAGTGGACCAGCAGGGCCAGGAGAGCGACGACAACCGCTCCTCCTATCAGCCCTTTGCCATAGCGAATAGCCACAGGCGGACTCCTTTTTTCTTTTGTCGGCGAACACATTTCCGAGCGGCAATGCCATTCCTGGCTGTCGGCGAATGTGGTCGCGAATAGCAGCTCGCCCATACCGTCAACGCGGTATGCGGTCGAGCCATGAGCGCAGCCTCGTCAGGCTAACTTGCTGATTTTTCAGCCCCTGTTACGAGTGCGATAGCAGGGGAGTGGACGTCTCTACCTTTTAAAAGGTTCCATACTTGGCAGCAATTAGCCACCCCCAATGGGGTGAACGGTGGTCCGTCACCCCGGGTTTGCGCTATACTCGCCGCCCTTTTTTGACTCACCTGCCAGGCGATTTCCCATGACCCACCAGGCCGCCGAAGTCGCGAAACGCCGCACTTTCGCCATTATTTCCCACCCCGATGCCGGTAAAACCACCATCACCGAAAAGCTGTTGCTGATGGGCAAGGCGATCGCGGTGGCCGGCACGGTGAAATCCCGTAAATCCGACCGCCATGCCACCTCCGACTGGATGGAAATGGAAAAGCAGCGTGGTATTTCCATTACCACGTCGGTCATGCAGTTCCCGTATCGCGACCACATGATCAACCTGCTCGACACCCCGGGCCACGAAGACTTCTCCGAAGACACCTACCGCACCCTGACGGCGGTGGACTCGGCGCTGATGGTCCTCGACGGCGGTAAAGGCGTCGAGCCCCGCACCATCGCGCTGATGGACGTGTGCCGCCTGCGGGATACGCCGATTGTCAGCTTTATCAACAAACTCGACCGTGACATCCGCGACCCGATCGAACTGCTGGACGAAATCGAAGCCGTCCTGAAGATCAAGGCCGCGCCGATCACCTGGCCGATTGGTTGCTACCGCGACTTCAAGGGCGTGTACCACCTGGCCGACGACTACATCATTGTGTACACCGCCGGCCACGGCCACGAACGTACCGATGTGAAAATCATCGAGAAGCTCGACTCCGACGAAGCCCGCGCCCACCTGGGTGACGAGTACGACCGGTTTGTCGACCAGCTGGAGCTGGTGCAGGGCGCCTGCCACGAGTTCAACCAGCAGGAGTTCCTCGACGGCCAGCTGACGCCGGTGTTCTTCGGTACCGCCCTGGGCAACTTCGGTGTCGATCACGTGCTGGATGCCGTGGTCAATTGGGCACCCAAGCCGCTGGCCCGGGTTGCCAACGAGCGTACCGTGGAGCCTGTGGAAGAGAAATTCGCCGGCTTCGTGTTCAAGATCCAGGCGAACATGGACCCCAAGCACCGCGACCGTATCGCCTTCATGCGTATCTGCTCCGGCAAATACGAAAAAGGCATGAAGATGCGCCACGTGCGTACCGGCAAGGACGTGCGCATCGGCGACGCCCTGACCTTCTTCTCCTCCGAGCGTGAGCAGCTGGAAGAAGCGTATGCCGGCGATATCATCGGCTTGCACAACCACGGCACCATCCAGATCGGTGACACCTTCACCGAAGGCGAAGTGCTGGGCTTCACCGGTATCCCGCACTTCGCCCCGGAACTGTTCCGCCGCGTACGCCTGCGTGACCCGCTGAAATCCAAGCAACTGCGCCAGGGTTTGCAGCAGTTGGCGGAAGAGGGCGCCACCCAGGTGTTCTTCCCGGAGCGCAGCAACGACATCATCCTCGGCGCCGTCGGTGTGCTGCAGTTCGATGTAGTGGCCAGTCGCCTGAAAGAGGAATACAAGGTGGAATGCTCCTATGAGCCGATCACCGTGTACTCCGCGCGCTGGATCGACTGCAGCGATAAGAAGAAGCTGGAAGAGTTCAAGATCAAGGCCGTGGAAAACCTCGCGATCGACGGCGGTGGTCACCTGACCTACCTGGCCCCGACTCGGGTCAACCTGGCGCTGATGGAAGAGCGCTGGCCGGATGTGAAATTCCGCGCGACCCGTGAGCATCATTAAGGGTTAGCGATATAAGAGAGGGCGAAGCTGTGATGGCTTCGCCTTTTTCTTTGGCTGCTATTCAGGTTGTTTCATTGGCGAAAACTTCAGTTCGGGACTAGTTTGAAGCAAGGCGACGGTGGACAGCTGTCGTACGCAGTTCAACTCCTGACTGGGCGGAATTCGACCATGAGTATCTTTCAACGTGTGGTGCTGTTGCTCAAAGTGCTGGTGATGATGTCATTGGGCATGTCTGCCGCGTGGGCCAATACGGCTGTGCAAAGCCATGGCACAGGGTTTGTGGCGGCGAAGACGGTGCAGGCGGGTGGCTTGCAGTTGGCCAAGAGTGAATCCGAGCCCGGTGACGAAAACCAGGGCGGTTCCAAGGATGATGACGACGCCGAGAACCCGGACAATGATGGCGAAGACAGCGACACTTACAACGATGGCGACAGCGATACGTAAGTAACGCAGGCAAAAGAAAGCCCCGCTTGCCGAACAGATGCGCTATCCGACAAGCAGGGCTGTAGAACACTGGAATGCTCTGGACTCACCCTCCAGAGCATTTTTTTTGCACGTCAGACCACAAATTGCTCCGCGTAGTGGCAAGCCACCTGGCGGTTGTCGAGTGGTCGCAGCACCGGTTCATCGGTACTGCACAGCTGGGTCGCGTACGGGCAGCGCTTGTGGAAGGCGCAGCCGGATGGCGGGTTCAACGGGTTGGGCAACTCCCCGACGATTTTGATCTTCGGTTTGTTCGGGTCCGGATGAATGGTCGGGGTCGCCGACAGCAACGCCTGGGTGTACGGGTGCAGCGGGCGTGCGTAGATGTCTTCCTTTGGACCGACTTCAACGGGCCGGCCGAGGTACATCACCATTACGTCGTCGGCGACGTGCTGCACCACCGCCAGGTTGTGGGAGATGAACACGTAGGCGGTGTTGAATTCCTGCTGCAGGTCCATGAACAGGTTCAATACCTGGGCCTGGATCGACACGTCGAGGGCCGAGGTCGGTTCATCCGCCACCAGCACCTTGGGTTGCAGCATCATCGCCCGCGCCAGTGCGATTCGCTGGCGCTGGCCGCCGGAGAACATGTGCGGGTAGCGCTGATAATGCTCAGGGCGCAGGCCCACTTGCTTCATCATCGCCTGGACCTTTTCCCGGCGCTCGGCGGCAGACAGGTTGGTGTTGATCAGCAGCGGCTCGCCCAGTTGGTCGCCGACCTTCTGGCGCGGGTTCAGCGAGGCGTAAGGGCTCTGGAACACCATCTGCACGTCTTTGCGCAGTTGCTTGCGCTGGGCCTTGTCGGCACCGGCGACTTCTTGCCCGGCGATTTTCAGCGAGCCGGAAGACGGCTCTTCAATCAAGGTCAGGGCGCGGGCCAGGGTGGATTTGCCGCAACCGGACTCGCCTACGACCGCGAGGGTCTTGCCGGCTTCCAGTTCGAACGACACACCGTTGAGTGCGCGCACCAGGGCATGGCCCTTGAACAGGCCACGGGACACTTCGTAGTGACGGGTCAGGTCGCGGGCGGTAAGTACGACGGCCATTACGCCACCTCCTGATTCAGCGGGTAGAAGCAGCGGGCAAGGCTGTGGCTTTTCGGGTCAAGGCCCGGGCGTTGGGCGCGGCAGGACTCCTGCACATACGGGCACCGCGGCGACAGCAGGCAACCCTGCGGGCGGTCATAACGGCCGGGAACGATACCCGGCAGCGTGGCCAGGCGCGTGGCGCCCAGGCTGTGCTCAGGAATCGCCTTGAGCAGCGCTTCGCTGTACGGGTGCGCCGGGATGTCGAACAACTGCGGCACCTGGCCGACTTCCACGGCCTGGCCGGCATACATCACGCACACGCGCTGGGCGGTTTCGGCCACTACCGCGAGGTCGTGGGTGATCAGCACCAGGCCCATGTTCTGCTCTTTCTGCAAGGCCAGCAGCAGGTCCATGATCTGGGCCTGGATGGTCACGTCGAGCGCAGTAGTCGGTTCATCGGCGATCAGCAGTTTCGGCTCGCCGGCAATCGCCATGGCGATGGCCACACGTTGGCTCATGCCACCGGACAGCTGGTGCGGGTAGGCATCCATACGGCTGGCTGCGCCCGGGATTTCCACCTTTTCGAGCAGTTCGATGGCACGCTTGCGCGCTTGCTTGCCGGACATTTTCAAATGCAGGCGCAGCACTTCTTCGATCTGGAAACCCACGGTGTAGCTGGGGTTCAGGGCGGTCATCGGGTCCTGGAACACCATCGCCAGGTCTTTGCCGACGATCTGCCGACGCTGGCGGTTGCTCAGCTTGAGCATGTCCTTGCCGTCGAAGTTCAGGGCGTCGGCAGTGACGATGCCGGGGTGCTCGATCAGGCCCATCAGCGCCATCATGGTCACGGATTTACCCGAACCCGACTCGCCAACGATCGCCAGTACTTCGCCTTTGTCGACGGAGATGTCGAGGCCATCGACCACCGGTACGGCGGTCTTGTCGCCGAAGCGGACATTGAGATTCTTGATTTCTAGCAGTGACATGGGAATCTCCTCAGGCGGCATTCTTGAGTTTCGGGTCCAGCGCATCGCGCAGGCCGTCGCCCATCAGGTTGATTGCCAGCACGCTGAGCAAAATGGTCAAGCCAGGCAGGCTCACGACCCACCAGGCGCGTTCGATGTAGTCGCGGGCCGAGGCCAGCATGGTGCCCCACTCAGGGGTTGGCGGTTGTACGCCAAGGCCCAGGAAGCCCAGGGCGGCAGCATCGAGAATCGCCGAGGAGAAACTCAGGGTGGCCTGAACGATCAGCGGCGCCATGCAGTTCGGCAGTACGGTGACGAACATCAGGCGCGGCAGGCCGGCGCCGGCGAGGCGGGCGGCAGTCACGTAGTCACGGTTCAGTTCGCCCATCACCGCAGCGCGGGTCAGACGGACATAGGACGGCAGCGACACGATCGCGATCGCAATCACGGTGTTGATCAGGCCAGGGCCGAGGATCGCGACAATCGCCACAGCCAGCAGCAGCGACGGCAGGGCCAGCATGATGTCCATCAGGCGCATGATGGTCGGGCCGAGCAGGCGCGGGAAGAAACCGGCGAACAGGCCCAGCAGGATCCCCGGGATCAGCGACATCACCACCGACGATAAGCCGATGAGCAACGACAGGCGCGAACCCTGGATCAGGCGCGACAGCAGGTCACGCCCGAGTTCATCGGTGCCCAGCAGGAACTGGATCTGCCCACCTTCCAGCCAGGCCGGAGGGGTCAGCAGGAAGTCACGGTATTGCTCGCTCGGGTTATGCGGGGCCACCCAAGGGGCGAAGAGCGCGCAAAACACCACCAGCAACATGAACAGCAGGCCGGCAACGGCGCCCTTGTTCTTGGAAAAGGCTTGCCAGAATTCTTTGTACGGGGACGGGTACAGCAGGCTTTGATCGACTGCTACCGCGGGAGTAGGTGTGGTCATGGTCATGATCTCAGCGCTGGTGACGGATGCGTGGGTTGGCGAAGCCGTAGAGGATATCCACCACGAAGTTCACCAGAATCACCAGGCAGGCGATTAACAGGATGCCGTTTTGCACCACGGGATAATCCCGTGCGCCAATGGCTTCGATCAGCCATTTGCCGATGCCGGGCCACGAGAAGATGGTTTCGGTCAGGACCGCACCCGCCAGCAATGTGCCGACTTGCAGGCCGACCACGGTGAGTACCGGGATCAAGGCGTTACGCAGGCCGTGGACGAACACCACGCGCGCCGGCGACAGGCCCTTGGCCTTGGCGGTGCGGATGTAGTCTTCGCGCAGTACTTCGAGCATCGACGAACGGGTCATCCGCGCGATAACGGCCAGCGGGATGGTGCCGAGCACGATGGCCGGCAGGATCAGGTGGTGCAACGCGTCCCAGAATGCGTCCGGCTCGTCGGCCAGCAGGGTGTCGATCAGCATGAAGCCGGTGCGCGGCTCGATGTCGTAGAGCAGGTCGATCCGTCCGGAGACTGGCGTCCAGCCCAGGCTGACGGAGAAGAACATGATCAGGATCAGGCCCCACCAGAAGATCGGCATCGAATATCCCGCCAGGGAGATGCCCATCACCCCATGGTCGAACAGGGATCCTCGCTTCAAGGCCGCGATCACCCCGGCTAACAGCCCCAGGATGCCGGCGAACAACAGGGCGGCCATGGACAGTTCCAGGGTCGCGGGGAAAAGGGCGGTGAATTCAGTCCACACGCTGGTACGGGTGCGCAGGGATTCGCCGAGGTCGCCGTGGGCGAGCTTGCCGACATAATCCAGGTATTGCGCATATAACGGTTTGTTCAGACCAAGGCGTTCCATTGCCTGAGCGTGCATCTCGGGGTCGACTCGTCGTTCGCCCATCATGACTTCGACAGGGTCGCCTGGGATCATGCGAATCAACGCGAACGTCAGCAAGGTGATGCCGAAAAACGTGGGGATCAATAACCCCAATCGGCGGGCAATAAAACTAAACATCTTGTTGTGTACCTCAATCAGCCGGTTAGGCAGGTTCGGCACCGTCAATGTCGACGGTGCCGAGCGTCTCTTATCTACTTCACCTGGGTGGTGGCGAAGTTATTTGTAGTCAGAGGGCTTTGGGTATAACCCTCGACGTTTTTACGCATGGCGGTGAACATTTTCGGGTAAGCCATGGGAATCCATGGTTGGTCCTTGTCGAAAACGTCCATTGCTTGTTCATAGAGTGCAGCGCGCTGGGTGGGTTCAGCGATGGCGCGCGCCTTGTCGATCAAGTCTTGAAACTCCTTGTTACACCAGCGGGCGTAGTTTTCGCCGTTTTTCGCTGCATCGCAACTCAAGTTCGGGGTGAGGAAGTTATCCGGGTCCCCGTTATCCCCCGCCCAGCCGGCGGAGACCATGTCATGTTCGCCATTCTTGGCGCGCTTGAGCATTTCGCCCCATTCCATGACCTTGATGTTCACTTTCAGACCGATCTGCGCCAGATCCGCCTGCATGCGCTGGGCGCCGAGCATTGGGTTGGGGTTGGTCGGGCCGCCGCCGTTGCGGGTAAACAGGGTGAACTCGGTGCCTTCCGGTACGCCGGCTTCCTTGAGCAGGGCGCGGGCCTTGTCGAGGTCGCGGGGCGGGTTTTTCAGCTTGTCGCTGAAACCCAGCAGGGTTGGCGGGTACGGGCCGGTGGCGTCGACCGCGTTGCCTTTGCCGTACAGGGATTCGTTGTAGCCCTTCTTGTCGAACGCGATGTTGATCGCGTGACGCACCCGCGCGTCGCTCATGTACTTGTGGGTGGTGTTCATGGCGGTGTAAGCGGTGGTCATCGCCGCCAGTTCCGCCACCTTCAGGTTCGGGTCGGCCTTCATGCTCGGCACGTCATCCGGTTTCGGATACAGCGCGATCTGGCATTCGTTGGCCTTGAGCTTTTGCAGGCGCACGTTGTTGTCGGTGGTGATGGCCAGGATCAGCGGGTCAGCCGGCGGCTTGCCACGGAAGTACTCCGGGTTGGCCTTGAAGCGCACTTGGGCGTCTTTGGCGTAGCGGGTGAAGATGAACGGGCCGGTGCCGATGGGCTTGGCGTTCAGGTCGTCGGTCTTGCCGGACTTGAGCAACTGGTCGGCGTATTCGGCGGAGTGAATCGAGGAAAACGCCATGGCCAGGTCGGCCAGGAACGGTGCTTCAGGGCGGGTCAGGGTGAAGACCACGGTGTGGTCATCGGTCTTCTCTACGCTCTTGAGCAGTTCCTTGAAGCCCATGCTTTCAAAGTATGGGTAGCCCACGTTGGACTTTTTGTGCCACGGGTGATTCGGGTCCAGCTGGCGCTGGAAGCTCCAAAGCACGTCGTCGGCGTTCATGTTGCGCGTGGGTTTGAAGTAGTCGGTGGTGTGGAACTTGATGTCGTCACGCAGGTGAAAGGTGTAGGTCAGGCCATCGGCGCTGATCTCGGGCAGGTCTTTGGCCAGTGCCGGGATCACTTCGGTGGTGCCGGGCTTGAAGTCCACCAGGCGGTTGAAGATGGTTTCGGCCGCGGCGTCGGCGGTGACAGCCGTGGTGTACAGGACCGGATCGAAGCCTTCCGGGCTGGCTTCGGTGCAGACGACCAACGGTTTGGCCGAGATGCCGACAGCAACGCTCAACAGCGCAGCGGCAATGGCGGCTTGTAACGGGAGCATTTTCATCTAAGAGCCCTCTGCAATCGATTGGACCAGACAAGCGTAGGCGGCGGGCTCGTCCTGAGCCCGCCGCCGACCTGGCGCTGATTAAAGAATGTTGAACGGGATGGTGGTCACCAGGCGGAACTCACGCAGGTTGCCGTCAGCCTGGTTGGCGCTGGCACGGTGAGTCACGTAGGTACCACGAATGGTGGTGGCCTTGAGTGCGCCGCTCTGGATCGCGTAAGCCGCGCCTACACCGTATTCCTGGTGCTTCTCGCCGTCCTGGGCCTGAATGCCGTTGTAGGCAAAGCCAGCGCGGCCGCCGTCGCCGGTGTAGTGAGTACCGTCGATACCCCAGCCACGTGCCGAGTAGACGTTGAACTTCAGGCCCGGCACGCCGTATTCGGCCATGTTGATGCCGTAGGCGATCTGGAAGGACTTCTCGTTCGGACCGTTGAAGTCGGACGTCAGGGAGTTGGCCAGGTAGATGCCGTTGGTTTCGTGCAGGTAGTCGAAGTACTCGTCGCCGTTCACGGCCTGGTAGGAGAAGGTCAGGCTGTGAGCCTGGTGGGTCAGGCCGAACGACAGCGAGTAGGTGTCGTTGTCGATCTTGCCCATCAACTTTTTGCCTTCGTCGACGGTCTTGTAGTAGTTCAGGCCCGTGGTCAGGGACAGGGTCTGGCTGTCACCCAGCTCGTGGGTAGCACCGAAGTAGTACTGGTTCCAGAAGTCTTCCACGTTAGCGGCGAACAGGCTGGTCTTCAGGCTCTTGAACGGCTGGTAGTTGACGCCCAGGGTGTTGACCTTGTCGGTTTCCTGGCGACCATTGCCGTATTCAGTACGGAATTTCGACAGGCTCTGCTCGGTCCGTGGCGAAACGCGGTCGAACACGCCGCCCTGGAAGGACAGGTTGCTGAACTCTTCGCTGTTGAAGCTCACACCTTCGAAGCTCGAAGGCAGCGCACGGTTACCGATGGTGTCGATGATGCCGCTGCTGAAGTTCTGGCGACCGGCGGTCAAGGTGGTGTTCGAGACACGGAACTTGACGTTGGCCAGGCCCAGTTTGCTCCACTGGTCTACAGCGTCGCCGTCGGAGTCGGCCAGGGTACGGTTGGAGCCGCCCTTGATGTCGCGCTTGCTGCGGTCCAGGACCAGAGCGTTGTAGACCGCCACTTCAGTGCTCACGCCAACGGTGCCTTGGGTGAAACCCGAGGTAGCGTTGAGGATGGTGCCTTGCACCCAGTTGGTACGGTAGTTGTCAGTACGGGCTTCGCCGTGCTTCTGGTAAGTGAACTTGCTGCCACGGAAGCGTTGTTCGTTGGAGAACCAGTTACGGGTTGTACCGCCCAGGCTTGCGCCATCGATAAAGCCTTTGGCCTCGCTTTGGGCGCTGGTGCCGGCCAGTGTGGTTGGAACGAAGTCCTGGCTTGCAGGATCAGCGTAGGCGTTAGCCGTGATGCTGCTGATGGCCAGGGCCAGTAGCGCGGTGCTGCTCAGTTTCATGGGTGAAGCTCCTTTGGTTCTCTTTTTAATGCCGGTCTTTTTAGGTGAACCGGCTATTGGGTGTGTAACTCGTTCAAGCCTTTGCAAACGTTTGCCCATGGGTAAAACCCGAAATAAGGCTGCACGTTTGCAGCAAGGCGAATGCTCGCCCTGCGCAATCCGGTTATCTTTTTATGGGTTGATGCTGACGCCCGAGAACACGTTGCGGCCGAAGGGGCTCACTTTGAAACCTTCGACTTTGGCGCTTAACGGCTGGTTGACCGTCGAGTGGGCGACTGGCGTGATCGGCACCTGCTGCTTGAGCAGTTGCTGCGCCTGTTTGTATAGAACAGTCCTTTGTTCGCGGTCGGTGACGACCTTGGCTTGCTTGATCAGCTTGTCGTACGCCGGGTCACACCACATGGAGTAGTTGTTCCCGCCGATGGCGTCGCAGCTGTAGAGGGTGCCCAGCCAGTTGTCCGGGTCACCGTTGTCGCCGGTCCAGCCGATCAGGCTGATGTCATGCTCGCCATTCTTGGTGCGCTTGATGTACTCGCCCCATTCATAGCTGACGATCTTCACCTTGAGACCAATCTTCGCCCAATCGCTTTGCAGCATTTCGGCCATCAGCTTGGCGTTGGGGTTGTACGGCCGTTGTACCGGCATCGCCCACAGGGTGATCTCGGTACCTTCCTTCACGCCGGCAGCCTTGAGCAGTTCCTTGGCTTTTTCCGGGTTGTAGGCGGCGTCCTTGATGGTGTCGTCGTAAGACCACTGGGTCGGCGGCATGGCGTTGACCGCCAGTTGCCCCGCGCCCTGGTACACGGCGTTGAGGATGCTCTGCTTGTTCACCGCCATGTCCAGGGCCTGGCGCACTTCGAGCTGGTCGAAGGGCTTGTGCCGCACGTTATAGGCGATGTAGCCGAGGTTAAAGCCTGGCTTGGTCAGCAGTTGCAGGTTCGGGTCGGCCTTCAGGGCTTCGACGTCGGCCGGGCGCGGGTGCAGGGTGATCTGGCATTCGCCGGCCTTGAGCTTTTGTACCCGTACCGAGGCGTCGGTGTTGATCGCAAAGATCAGCTGGTCGAGCTTCACGCGGCTCGGGTCCCAGTACTGTTTGTTGCCGGTGTAGCGAATCTGCGAGTCTTTCTGGTAGCGCTGGAACACGAACGGCCCGGTGCCGATCGGCTTCTGGTTGATGTCGCTGGGCTTGCCGACCTTGAGCAAATGGTCGGCGTATTCGGCCGACAGGATCGAGGCGAAGCTCATGGCGATGTTCTGGATAAACGCGGCGTCGACCGTGTTCAGGGTCATCACCACGGTGTGCGGGTCGGTTTTCTCGACCTTGGCGATATTCTTGTTCAGGCTCATCCCGTTGAAGTACGGAAACTCGGTGGGGTAGGCCTTGCGGAACGGGTGTTCGGGGTCAAGCATGCGATTGAAGGTGAACAGCACGTCGTCGGCGTTGAAGTCGCGCGTCGGCTTGAAGTCCTTGTTGCCGTGGAATTTCACCCCTTCACGCAGGTGGAAGGTATAGGTCAGGCCGTCTTCGGAAATATCCCAACGGGTTGCCAGGCCCGGTACGACATTGGTCGCGCCTTTTTCAAACTCGGCCAAGCGGTTGTAGATAGGCTCGGCGGCGTCGTTATCGGTGGCCGTCGTGTATTGCGCGGTGTCGAAGCCCGCCGGGCTGCCTTCGGAGCAAAACACCAGGCTCTTTTTCTCGGCAGCCTGGCCCATCGAGGCCACAGCCAGCAGGCTGGTGCCAAATATCGCGGATAGAACGGTGGTATGGCGCATAACAATCCCGATCCTTGTTTGTTGTTTTCGTCAGTGAGCAATCGCAAGGTCATTCACGACCTTGCGACAACACTGATCCCACAACGGCAGTTGCCCTACAGAGACGATGCGTCTGCCGTACCACGACGTTATGGGTCGGGAGCCAGGCAGTAAATGCAACGAATCTGACAGACCTTGTAGGTAACGGAGCCGCGATTCGCAGTTAGCTGCCGTAGGACGGCAGCGTGTGCGGAGGTGGTCTGTTTCCTACGGTCTTGGCGGATGCAATAACGGCGACGTTATGAAACGTCGCCGCCAGAGATCCTTACTTGCCGCTTACGCTCACGCCGTAGAAGGAGTTCAAGCCAAATGGGCTGATCTTGAAGTCCTGCACGTTGTTGCGCATGGGTTGATACACCGTCGAGTGCGCGATAGGTGTCATCGGGACTGCATCTTTGAGGATATGTTGCGCCTGCTTGTACAGCTCGGTGCGTTTGGCTACGTCGGAAGTCGCCTTGGCTTCTTTCACGATGCCGTCGAATTTCTTGTCGCACCACTTGGAGAAGTTGTTGCCGGCCAGGGAATCGCAGCCGAACAGCACGTTCAGCCAGTTGTCCGGGTCACCATTGTCGCCGCTCCAGCCAATGATCATGGCCTGGTTCTCGCCGCCTTTGGAACGCTTGATGTACTCGCCCCACTCATAGCTGACGATGTTCACTTTCAGGCCGATCTGTTTCCAGTCGTTCTGCAGCATCTCGGCCATCAGCTTGGCGTTCGGGTTGTACGGACGCTGGACCGGCATCGCCCACAGGGTGATCTCGGTGCCTTCCTTGACGCCGGCTTCCTTGAGCAGAGCCTTGGCTTTGGTCACATCAAACGGCGCATCCTTGATGGTGGTGTCATAGGACCACTGGGTTGGCGGCATGGCGTTGACAGCCAGTTGGCCTGCGCCCTGGTACACCGAGTCGATGATCTGCTGCTTGTTCACCGACATGTCCAGGGCCTCACGCACGCGCAGGTCGGACAGCGGGTTAGGCGCGGTCTGGCCCTTGAGGACCGGCATTACGTTGTAGGCGATGTAGCCCAGGTTGAAACCGGCTTGGTGCGGCAGTTTCAGGTCCTTGTCTTCACCCAGCGCCTTGAGGTCGGCCGGACGTGGGAACAGGGTCACCTGGCATTCGTTTTTCTTCAGCTTCTGGATACGCACCGACGGGTCGGTGGTGATGGCGAAGATCAGGTTGTCGATCTTCACGTCTTCAGGTTTCCAGTAATCCTTGTTGCCGGTGTAACGGATGTTGGAGTCTTTCTGGTAGCTCTTGAACACGAACGGACCAGTGCCGATTGGCTTCTGGTTGATGTCCTGTGCCTTGCCTTCCTTCAACAGCTGGGCGGCGTATTCAGCCGACTGGATGGAGGCGAAGCTCATTGCCAGGTTCTGGATGAAGGCGGCGTCCACGGTGCCAAGGGTGAACTTGACGGTGTGGTCATCGACTTTCTCGATGTTCTTGATGTTGGTGTCCATACCCATGTCCGTGAAGTACGGGAACTCGGTCGGGTAGGCTTTACGGAACGGATCGTCTTTATTGATCATCCGGTTGAAGGTGAACAGTACGTCGTCAGCCGTGAATTCACGAGTTGGCTTGAAGTACGGGGTGGTGTGGAACTTGACGCCTTCACGCAGGTGGAAGGTGTACGTCAGGCCATCCGGGGAAACGTCCCAGGTCGTGGCGAGCCCAGGAACAACAGCGGTGCCGCCGCGCTCGAACTGGGTCAGACGGTTGAACATGGTTTCGGCCGAAGCATCGAAGTCTGTTCCGGTGGTGTACTGGCCTGGATCAAAACCGGCCGGGCTCCCTTCGGAGCAGAACACCAGGTTGCTCGCCGCTTGGGCGAAAGGTGCAGCAGCCATTAAACCGGCGCTGACTAATAACGGAATGACTGCGTGTTTAAGCATGTTGGCCTCATGATTTGTTGTCATTTTTGGTAGTGAGGGCGACCTCGTGAGTCGACCTGCGGATACTTATGCAGGGCCCATACCCAATGCAAGATGTTGAGAGCCTACAACGGCTAAACAGTGGTACGAACGTACACGAATGTCGCATATGTGTAAGTTCAGACACATTTACGCACTTTTGAGGGCTTTTTTCGGTGCGAGGGCCGCACCAGGAATGCCCAACCGAGGCGTCTGGCGCACTCGGTTGGGGCGCGGCTGTTACTTATTCAGACTGACGCCGTAGAAGGGAGTGAGTCCAAAAGGACTGATCTTGAAGTCCTGTACTTCCTTTCGCAGGGGCTGGAAAACCGTCGAGTTTGCGATAGGCGTTATAGGTACTTGTTCCTTAAGGATTTTTTGTGCCTGTTGATACCACTTGATGCGCTGCTCGCGGTCGCTGCTGACCTTGGCCTGCTGTACCAGTTTGTCGTAGGCCGGGTTACACCATTTTGCATAGTTGCTGCCCTTCACCGCGGCACAACTGTAGAGCACGCCGAGCCAGTTATCCGGGTCGCCGTTGTCGCCGGTCCAGCCGTAGATCATCACGTCGTGCTCGCCGGCTTTGGCGCGTTTGATGTACTCGCCCCACTCATAGCTGACGATATTGGCCTTGATGCCAATCTTTTCCCAATCCTGCTGGATCATCTGCGCCGACATCCGGGCATTGGGATTCGACGCGCGTTGTACGGTCATCGCCCACAGGTTGAGGGTGGTACCTGGTGCAACCCCTGCTTCTTTTAGTAGCGCCCGCGCCTTGGCCGGATCGTAGGGCGCGTCCTTGATTGTCGGGTCATAAGACCACTGGGCCGGAGGCAGGGCGTTCTGCGCCAATTGTCCGGCGCTCTGGTACACCGCCTTGATAATTGCCGGCTTGTCGATGGCCATGTCCAGCGCCTGGCGCACCTTGAGCTGGTCCAGGGGCGGGTGGGTCACGTTGTAGGCGAGAAAGCCCAGGTTGAAGCCGGCTTGCTGAAGAACCCGCAGGTTGGGGTCCTGCTTCATCACTTCGATATCGGAGGGGCGTGGATAACCGCTGACCTGACACTCTCCGGCCTTGAGCTTCTGCAGGCGCACGGCGGCGTCCGGAGTGATCGAGAACACCAGGTTGTCGAGCTTCACATCGTCGGGCTTCCAATACTGTTTATTGGCGCTGTAGCGAATCTGCGAATCCTTCTGGTAACGCTTGAACACAAATGGCCCAGTGCCCACCGGCTTCTGATTGATGTCCGCGGCCTTGCCTTCCTTGAGCAACTGCGCGGCATATTCGGCGGACTGCACCGAGGCGAAGCTCATGGCCAGGTTCTGCACGAAGGAGGCGTCAACGTTGTTCAGGTTGAAGCGCACGGTGTGTTCGTCGAGTTTTTCGACGCTCTTGATCGTGGTGTTCAAGCCCATGTCGGTGAAGTAGGGCGACTCCGATGGATAGGCCTTGCGGAACGGGGTCTCGGGATCCAGCAGGCGCTGGAAGGTGAAGAGCACGTCGTCGGCATTGAAATCACGGGTCGGAGTGAAATAGTCGGTGGTGTGGAACTTGACGCCATCGCGCAGGTGGAAGGTATACATCAGGCCGTCTTTGGACACGTCCCAATTGGTTGCCAGGCCGGGTTCGACTTCAGTGCCGCCACGCTTGAACTGGGTCAGGCGGTTGAACACGGTTTCGGCGGAGGCATCGAAATCGGTGCCGCTGGTGTACTGGCTGGGGTCGAAGCCGGCGGGGCTGGCTTCGGAGCAGTAGACCAGGGTGCCGGCTGCCTGGGCCATGGGCATGAATGCCAGCAGGCCGGCAGCAAGGAGCAGCGGTTTTAAGGTGATTCTTTCCATGGAGACCCCTGAAGTGGCAGGCAAATAGTGCCCGAACGAAAACGGCAGTCACCGAGGTTACCGCCGTTCTTGTCACTCAGGTAGAGATAAGCATGCGAGACCCCAGTGTCTCCGGGATTCGGCTATTCCAGGTCGCTACGATTTAGCCGGAAAGTGTTCGGGTTTATAAGTGAACGCCCACCACTTGAGCGGATTCCAGTACGGGTTGCTCTTTGACGGCTTGAATTTCTTGATCCGCGCCATTTCTTCGCTGACATACTGTTCAGCCTCAGCTCTTACTGCGGTACGGACGTTATCGGTGATCTGAATATTTTGTGCGGATAAGTTCTCCAGGTAGATTTTTTCTACCTTGTCAATGGCAGCTTTTATCTCTTCAGGGGCCAGGTTGGCACTCAAGGTGCCGCTATAACCTTTGACAGGGCGGCCAATCAACTTTTGGAATTGAGCGGCAAACGAAGCATCCCCACCGGTTGCGGAATCACATGACAGCAGGCGCACGTTGTCGAACTCTTCCGGATGGATCCCTTTGCTGTGAAGCGTATCCAGCAATTCTTCCGGACTATTGAGCTTTCCATCATAAGAAACTTTTGCGACCCCGGTAGTCTCATCGACTTTACCGTGTACCAGTATGTTCAATCGCTGGGCCGAACCTTGTTTGTTCACATCCACGAACGTGTAAAGTTTATCGTTGATAGTGTTCAGGCTATCTATTTCTCCACTGAGAATACTGGTTTTTTCAGCAGTAGAAAAAAGGGCCTCGCCGACCGGCAGATTTTTAACCGTTTTCAGGGGCGGCAGTTCGACGCCGTCTACGTTGATAGATGCCGGGGGGACCTCTGGTCCACTCGACTCAATTTCATTTAAAGACGGGTCCGGATGACTATCGCCGGATACTTTCGAAACGCGTGTCAGCTCAAATTCGCTCTTCTGCGAATTATAGTTCCAGCGGTAGTCTTCAGTAACGGTGGAGTTGAACGTGATCGGAGTTTCACCCAGGCTCGCCTCGACCAAACCGGGTGCAACTTCGTGTGCCAGCATCAGGCTTGAGATGACGGCCGCAGCAGTTCCCCCTGTGCGCTCGCCTGCGGTCTTGCCATAGAGGCTGTCATGCACGCCAAACACGATATTGCCTATATTGCCAACAATGGGCAGATTACCAAAGGTTTTGCCCCAGGTGTCTTTCACCGACTTCCAGGCTTGCTGCGAGGCACCAAACACATCCGTCTGGTCGGCCCACACCGCATTGTTGGCGTTCTGCTCCTGATAGTGGGGGGCGATACCTTTGTTCAGATCGCCAAATTGCAGCCCATAACCTGCTTTTCGCGATTCGGTGTAGTTGAATAGCTCTCGTACCGGCACGGATTTATCTTTGTACCAGTGTTCGTACCCCGGATATCGCGACCGATTATCCTGGATGAGGCTGTCGAGCACCGCCCCGGCCGGTGGCCAGTGGGCATTGTGTCGCCCTTGCATATCACCGGTATTGAAACGGCGCATCAATTCATCACGATTGTCTTTGGCCCAGTTCGCAAATTCGTCATCGCCTTTTATCTCGCGGACAGCGCCGTTCTTCAAGTCGATCATGACTCCCTGATTGGGGCGATTGGCGGTATTGCCATCGTAAGGCGTGTAGGGGATAAAGGCATACCCGCTCATGGGGTAGCCGTAAATATTGGGGATAATCACTTGCCCATTCTTGTCCAGCGTGCGATTCACCGCTTCCTGGCCGGCAGGGCTTAACCTTGCGAAATTTTCCGTGTCACTACGAAGGCTCAGCAACGTGCCCCGTGTTACATAGGCGTCTGCTTTTCCCGATCGCTCTGCTATTGTTCCGGAGCCCTCGCGCATCGGCGCGGCTATGTCTTTCTCCCAGCGAGCTTGAAGTTGTCGGCCGAACGCTTCCAAATCATTGATTTTTGTCCGGTCTTTTTTTTCTATTTCCATTTCAGGAAAATTTAAAACCCCACCACGTGCGGGTCTGTCGTGCGCTAGAGCACCCGCTGCAATTTCCCATGCGAAATAAGTGTGTGTCTGGGTATCAGAGAGATTTTGTGCTGTGCCCATACCGACATAGGTATTGAACGTTACCGTGAACTTTTCATGCGGGTCGAACCCGGCTGCCAATAAACCCCCACTGAAGTATCCTGCGGGGTCCATGAACAGGCGCACGTTCTGGAACTTGACGTTTCGTTCGCCTTCAGTGCCACTTTCTATATTTTCGATCTGCGTCTTTACACGATTGGCATAGGCATCGATATGAGCCTCTCGCTCATTGTAGATATACCCATCGCCTGGCGCGTGAACAAAGTCGGGTCCGTAAATGGTTGCCTTGTAGATATCAGACTCGTTCCTGGCGGCAGTGCCAACGTTGTCCGTTTCATAAATATCGGTACTCTTCAATGGCGTTGGCGGTATCCGTTCCAGCGCCTCGGTACGTTGTTCTTGAGTCGTACCGGGTAGCGGTGTTTTTGGGTAATGGACAATGTTAAGTTGAACTGAGCTTGTCATTTCAGATTACCTGGCTGGATGTTGATTGCACGCATCTGCGCCGCCATAAACTGTGGATGAGGAGTACGGTGATCTACGCCATGAGTGGTGCAGCGTCCAGGCGTGTTCCGCTCGTTGAGGGTGAGGATGTAGTTGTCCATTGCACGGGTTATAAGTTGAAAAGATTTATCACCAACGCACTTCAATGTGTCCGGACCAGCAGACGCCCGGCGATTAAGCATTTTCTGAAGCTGGTAACCGGTTATTACCGCTGAAACTTCTTGAATTAAGTGCCAGGCAAAAAAAATGCTGCCCGAAGGCAGCGGCATTGCAGTCCTGCTCCCTGAAATGGCAGGTAAACGCTACGCGAACGAGAACGGCGGTCACCACGGTTGCCGCCGTTCGGGTTACCCAGGTTGAGATAAGCGCCTGCGTCGCGGCGATCGCCTTAAAACACCTGTGCGCCGCCATAAACGGTGGACTGTATCCACCGCGGGTCCATAGGATCGCTCCAGACGTGCCGAGGCGGCGTACCACCATCTCCGATCAGGATTTGCCGGCCCTCGTCGCTCCATTCCTGCATGCGTTGTGCGAATTGGCCGTGGTACTCGTTGGCCGGACAAGTGATACCGGCCCATGGGTCCACTATCCACGCATCAGCCCATTCGGGCTCGGCAAATCCAGCGGTCAAGAGGTTAGGCTGACTTGCGGGGCCGCCGACCACGCTGAAGGTGTGTCCCTGCACTTGTGCAATGCGGGCAAAGCCGCCACTGGCGTTAACGGTATCGGTGGCGACCCTGGCCATCTGGTCGCAATTGCCGGCCCCCGTTTTCAGGATGACCTCCGAGTAGTTGGGCGCGCCGGTTCGAGTGTATAGCCAGGTCACTATTTCATTGGCCACGTCGCTGCGCAGACTGTTACCGGCATCGGCCAGGGTTTTCTGGTTGGCCGACCGTATACCGGTTGTCTGGAACTGTTCCTCCACCGTTCTCTTGCCCCAACGGGCGTAGGCCTTGTTTTGCTCGTTGACCGTGAGCTGCCCGAAATAGTGAGGCTTTTGAAGGGGCTCAAGTTGTATGGTCTTGGCGGCCACCTCTACCTTCTTGTCCCAGGCATAGACTGCCAGTAGAACTTCACGTTTCTTTTCATCGGACAGTCCGGCCAGGACTCGGTCCAGTTGGGTGGCTTGATCGGGTGTGAAGTTGTATTCAAGGCTCAGTTTTTTTGCCAGTGAGTCCAGGGAGGGCAGTATCACCAGATCGTTATTGTGGGTTTTTCCGGAAATGTCACGATAGAGGTCCTTGTACTCGTCATGCAGCCTGATGATGTCCCGGCTGGCCGGATCGGTGTTTGCGGCGATGCGTTGAAAGTTGAGCGCAGGGTTCGAACCGTCGTATTCGGCCACGTAGTAAATGCCGGTATCGCCCTCGACCACCACATAATCTATTCCTGCGTAGGGTATTTTTATGCCCCTCAGGACGCGCTGGTCATCACTGAGATCACTGATCTGGTCCAGCTTTACAACCACGGTTTCCTGGTTGAGCGCCCGTGGTTGACCGATATCTTCATAGCCGAAGTCCGGCTCATTGAGCACCACCCCGCTGGTTTGGTTGCGGTAGGTAACCGGCGTGTGCCCGGGCACCGACATCAGCTCCTGGCTGGATGTGTCGCTCACTCTATACAGCCTGTGCTCATGCACCACGGTCCGCGCGCCTTCCTGCGTTGGGGCGCCCGGCAAGAGACGCCGATGCTCAAGTGCCTGGGCGTCTTGAGCGACCGATGTATCGGCGTCCTCGATCATTTTTGTGTAGCACAAGCTGTCAATGTTGCGCTTTACGCGGCGCCCAACCGGCGCACAAACGGCTTCAAAATCTTCCAGCGGCTCGGCATGCTCGGTAGGCCCCATCTTGGTCAAGGCGTCCGGTTGTGCGGGGTCGTAGCGGTAAACGTCATCCCCGACCACTACATCGGTATGGGTTGCACGCTTGATCAGGAAGGTCTGGTCTGCGGACAGGCCCTCAGGTACCAGCACGCTTGCCCCTGCAGCTCCCGGCTCGACTTCGCGCGTGAGGGCGATGCGGGTGGAGGACTCAAGGGCTTTCGAGGCCCTCTCTATCCCTTTCTCCACCAGTGAAGTTGCGCCCGAAGCCACCGTCGGCAGCGCATTGAGCACTCCGAACACGATATGGTCGGCCCCGCCTTTCTTGCCGTGCTTGACGTCATCGATGCCGATACCGGCCTCCGCTACGCCGGAGGCGACGTAGAACACCTCGAGGGCCACGGCGACTTCGGGCATCACCAGTGCCAGCGGCGTCATCAGCATCGCGACCTTGGTGGCGGTTTCCAGGCCTTTGAGGATGTTGGCTTTGGTCACGTCGCTGTCGGTGACGATTTGGGTCTCGGCATCCTTGTACGAGCGATCTTTCTGGCGGGCAGTAATGGCCTCGAATGGGTCCTGGGCGAGGGGTTCGGTGGTGATGAAAGTCTGCGGGTTGAATTCATTCAGGCGCTCCAACACATCGGCATCCGGCGCGTCTTTGCGGTGCCAGCCACCCAGCCCGGTCAGTGTCTGGTTCACGCCGTCGGAGAACGTCCGGTCGGCCTGGTCACGCAGCGTGAAATGGGTTGAAAGGGCTTCGCGCTTGGTGGGGTCGGCAGCTTGCTCAGCCAGCCAGTTTTTCATCTGGGCCTGGCTGTCAAAGCGATGAATAGGCGACGAGTTGCCGGGAATATACAAAAGCGTGGGGCTGATGATCTTGCCGTCATCGGTGACCTTGGGGTTTTTGTCGGTGATGTACAGCAGGTCCGAAGATTGAAAACCGTTGATGCTGAGCAGACCCATTTCCAGGCCTGGGTCCTGGGCGGCAGAGGCTTTCAGGTCCTCGACGCGGAGGTTCGACCAGTCTTTATCGGTGGTCAAGTTCGCTGCGCGTAGCGCCAGTTCCTTGTCGCTTGGGCTCAGGCTGCCGGTCTTTTCCTGGAGCAGGATGGCGGCAACGAAGGAGGCCTTGGTCAATGCCGTGTATTTGCTTTCGTGGCTGGGCCAGAACGTATCCAGGAATGTTTTATACGGCGCGGCGCGTTCGGTGTTCCACACCAATTCCCTGAATTGCTCCGGGGTCTTTTTGATCCGCATCGACTCGTTGTATTGCTGGCGCTGGCCGGGCGGGGAGGCGCGGTATATAAACTCATAGGTCTGCTGGGCATTGACGGCAGAGTCAATGGCAAGCCCCGCCTGGCCCAGCGGCGAAAACGTCAGTAGCCGTTCCAGCCAGGTATGCAGGGTCGTGCGTGTTTTTTCCTCGGGCGTCTGGTGTTCATCGGTGTTGTTTTTTTTCTGCACATCTTGCAGGGCCGCCTGGGTCAAGGTTATCCGGTTCAGTACCTTTGCATTGCGAGGAGGCCTTCCCCGTGTCGGGTCGTAGTTGAAGGTGGTAATAAACGTGTTGTCCGGATCAACGTCCTCGCCCCACTTTTTCTTGATTTCGGCCTTGATAAGGTTGGCGGTGCTTTCCAGGGGCGTCTCGAACCCTGTCGTTGCACTGCGAATGTAGTTTTCGACTGTCTTGTTGTATGGCAATCCCAGGATCAACACGTCGTGAGTGTGACGGCGGGGTCGTGATGCGGGAGTGTCGGTGGCCCGATCGGCTGCCTTTACGGGCTGCCCTGGCGAATATGTCTGCCGTGAAGTATCCGTACCTTGGCGGGGTTTTCCCTGTTCTTCGGCAATACCTGCCGAGGAGGGGGTATCAAGGAAGAAGCCGTTGTTTGCCGCGATGGAACCTATGGTGGTCATATGACAAATCCTGATGTGCATGGTGTGCAGGAATGATGTGATGTCCGCCATAGGTGGTTCAGCGTGTAGGCGTGTTCCGTTCTTTGATGGGGAAGATGTAGTTCGCCATTACGCGGGTTATAAGCTGAAAAGATTTATCGCCGGTGCGCTTCAAGGTGTGTGGACCAGAACACTCTCAGCCATTGAGTATTTTCTTAAGCTGATATCCGGTTATTACCGCTGATATTTCTTGAATGAAGTGCGCAGGCAAAAAAAAACGCTGCCCGTGGGCAGCGTCATTGCAACTGGGGTACCGCTCGATCAAGGCATCTGGACTTCGATCACGCCATCTGCGGTCATGTTGACCTGGCTGGTGCCGGCTTCGACTTCCGGCGTCGGTGCCGAATCCATCGCTGCGGCTTTCATCATCATCCCGCCACGTGCATACGGCTGTGGATAACCGTTGGTGTTGAAGTTCAGGTTGACGATCTTGTAGCCCTTGCCGCCCAGCGCATCGGTGGCCAGTTGGGCACGGGCCTTGAATGCGGTGACCGCTTCTTTAAGCAGGGCATCTTCGCTGGCCTTGCGGGTCGGGTTGGCGATGGCGAAGTCCATGCTGTCCATTTTCAGGTTGGTCAGCATGTCGCCGGTGAGCTTGGACAGGGCGGCGAAGTCGGCACTTTCCATGCGCAGCTCAGCGCGTTCACGCCAGCCGGTGATTTTCTGGTTCTTGTTGTCGTAGATCGGGTAGCTGTTGCGGCTACCCTGGCGCAGGGTCACGCCTTTGACTTCGCGGGCCTGGGCCAGCGCCTTGTTCATGGTGGTGGTGATTTCGGCGGCAAGCTTGGCCGGGTCGGTGTTCTGCGACTCGGTGTACAGGGTGACGATCATCTGGTCGCGCGCCACTTCCTGGCTGACTTCGGCACGCAGGGAAATCTGGTTGTAATGCAGTTCGTCAGCGGCCATGGCCGGCAGGCTGGCGAGGGTAGCGGCGCCGAGGGTGAGGGTGGCTGCACTGCGAATGAAACGAGACATGTAAGCTCCTTGAGATGTTCGTGTTCGGTAGGACTGTAGACGCAAGGTTTCAGTTCTTCGGGTTTACACATTCGCTACAAGTTGGCGGATGCCGACGAACGGTCATGATCCTGACCCCTGCGTCAAAGAGCCACACACGCCGTGCCAGCGCTGTCGCTTCGTTTATACTCCGTGCGATCCGCCTGCAGCGCTCATCGGGAGAGCTCATGCTCGCCGCCGTAAAACTGACTTCCGCCACCCGCCAGAACCTTTGGCGCCTGACGTTCATCCGCACCCTGGTGCTGGCCGCACAGGCCGGTTCGGTGGGGCTCGCCTATTGGTTCAAGCTGCTGCCGCTGCCCTGGTTGCAGTTG
Source organism: Pseudomonas sp. SDO5522_S412 (assembly GCF_054071215.1). Classification (NCBI taxonomy): domain Bacteria; kingdom Pseudomonadati; phylum Pseudomonadota; class Gammaproteobacteria; order Pseudomonadales; family Pseudomonadaceae; genus Pseudomonas; species Pseudomonas sp. SDO5522_S412. Next base: position 26,266 of record NZ_JBSVWQ010000047.1, read on the forward strand.
GCCGTGACCCTCGGCTTCTCCACGGTGCTGTGTGTATTTACCGTCATCCGGCTGCGCACTACGTGGCCTGTGACCGAGCTGGAATACGCCCTGCAACTGGCCTGCGACCTGTTTATCCACAGTGTGTTGCTGTACTTCTCCGGCGGCTCCACCAACCCGTTCGTGTCCTATTACCTGGTGCCACTGACCATCGCGGCGGTGACCTTGCCGTGGCGTTATTCGGTGGTGCTGTCGGGTATTGCCCTGACCCTGTACACCCTGCTGCTGGCACAGTTCTACCCGTTGCAGACCTTCCCCATCGCCCGGGAAAACCTGCAGATCTACGGCATGTGGCTGAGCTTTGCCCTGTCGGCGGCGGTCATCACCTTTTTTGCCGCACGAATGGCGGAAGAGCTGCGCCGCCAGGAAGAACTGCGCGCCATTCGCCGTGAAGAAGGCCTGCGTGACCAGCAGCTGCTGGCCGTTGCCACCCAGGCCGCCGGCGCGGCCCACGAATTGGGGACGCCGCTGGCGACCATGAGCGTACTGCTCAAGGAAATGACCCAGGACCACCACGACCCGGCCCTGCAAGACGACCTGAGTGTGCTGCAGGAACAGGTCAAGCAGTGCAAGCTGACCTTGCAGCAGCTGGTGCGCGCCGCCGAGGCCAATCGCCGCCTGGCGGTGGAGATGCAAGACGTCACCCAGTGGCTGGACGAAGCCCTGAACCGCTGGCACCTGATGCGTCCCGAAGCCAGTTACCGGTTTCACCTGCTGGGCCAGGGCACGGTGCCGCGCATGGCACCGCCGCCGGACCTGACCCAGGCGCTGCTGAACCTGCTGAACAACGCCGCCGATGCCTGCCCGGAAGGGTTGGAAGTGACCCTGGACTGGGATGCGGAAGACTTCACCATCAGCATTCGCGACCACGGCGCCGGTGTGCCGCTGGCGATTGCCGAGCAGATCGGCAAGCCCTTCTTTACCACCAAGGGCAAAGGCTTCGGCCTGGGCCTGTTTTTGAGCAAGGCCAGCGTGACCCGCGCGGGCGGCTCAGTGAAACTCTATAGTCATGAGGAAGGCGGCACGCTCACCGAGCTGCGCCTGCCCCGTGTCGCACGAGGAGACATCGATGAGTGACGAGATCCAAGTCGAAGGCGAAGAACTGCCGCACCTGCTGCTGGTAGATGACGACGCCACCTTTACCCGCGTGATGGCCCGCGCCATGAGCCGTCGTGGCTTTCGCGTCAGCACCGCAGGTTCCGCCGAGGAAGGCCTGGCCATCGCCACGGCCGACCTGCCGGAATACGCGGCCCTGGACCTGAAAATGGACGGCGACTCCGGCCTGGTGCTGCTGCCCAAGCTGCTGGAGCTGGACCCGGAAATGCGCGTGGTGATCCTCACCGGCTATTCCAGCATTGCCACCGCCGTCGAGGCGATCAAGCGTGGCGCCTGCAACTACCTGTGCAAGCCGGCAGACGCCGACGACGTGCTGGCCGCCTTGCTCTCCGAGCACGCCGACCTCGACACCCTGGTGCCGGAAAACCCGATGTCGGTGGACCGCCTGCAGTGGGAACACATCCAGCGGGTGTTGACCGAGCACGAAGGCAACATCTCCGCCACGGCCCGCGCCCTGGGCATGCATCGTCGAACGTTGCAGCGCAAGTTGCAGAAACGCCCGGTTCGACGTTGAACGGCGACTGAACAATCTGCTTCAGGCCGCACGGAGCCCTGAACCGATCGTTTATGATCGGTTCAAACGCCTGTTATTTTTTTCCTACCGAGCCTGAACAATGAATCAGAACGCTGAGTATTCCGCGGTCAATGACGCGGTGCGTGGGCAATTTTTAAGGAAAGTCTGGGCGCTGATCACCCCCTACTGGCGCAGTGAGGAGAAGTTCAAGGCCTGGCTGTTGTTGCTGGTGGTGCTGGGGCTTTCGCTGTTCAGTGTGGCCGTGTCGGTGTGGTTCAACAGCTGGAACCGCGACTTCTATAACGCCCTGGAAAAGAAGGACTACGACGCCTTCACCCACCTGCTGATGTATTTCAGCGTGATCGCCGTGGTGGCGATCGTCACCGGGGTGTTCACTTCCTATTTGCAGCAAATGCTCACCATCCGCTGGCGGCGCTGGCTGACTGAAACCTACTTCGCCAAGTGGCTGAGCGAGAAGAACTACTACCACCTGGAATATGGCGGCTACACCGATAACCCCGACCAACGTATTTCCGAAGACCTCAACGCCTTTACCAGCAGCACCCTGAGCCTGGGCCTGGGGTTTATCAGTAACCTGGTGAGCCTGGTGTCGTTCTCGGTGATCCTGTGGGGCGTGTCCGGCAGTATCGAGGTTTGGGGCATCACGATTCCCGGCTATATGTTCTGGGCGGCACTGGTATATGCCGTGCTGGGCAGTTGGTTGACCCACTTGATTGGTCGAAAACTGATCGGCTTGAGCAACCGCCAGCAACGCTTCGAGGCCGACTTGCGTTTCAGCCTGGTGCGGGTGCGCGAGAACGCCGAAAGCATCGCGCTGTTCAATGGCGAGCCGAATGAACACCAACAACTGAGTGCACGTTTCGGGCGGGTGTGGAGCAACTTCTGGAGCATCATGCAGCTCAAGAAGCGCCTGAACTTTTTCACCAGTGGTTACTCGCAGATCGCGATCATCTTCCCGTTTGTGGTGGCAGCGCCGCGTTACTTTTCCGGCCAGATAGAGCTGGGCGTGCTGATGCAAGTGGCCAGTGCGTTTGGCAGCGTGCAGGGCAGCCTGAGCTGGTTTGTCGACGCGTACACCGTGTTGGCCAGCTGGCGTGCGACCTGTGATCGTCTGCTGAGCTTTGGCGAGGCGATGGAGGAAAACGAAGGCCGCAACATGGGCATCGAGTTGCAACGCCAGGGCGGCAATTTGCAGATGAGCAACCTCAGCCTCGATCTGGCGGATGGTCGTCACCTGCTGGATGGCGCCAACCTGACGGTTGCCGAGGGTGAGCGATTGATGCTCAGCGGGCGTTCCGGCAGCGGCAAGTCAACCTTGCTGCGGGCCATGGGCAATCTCTGGCCAAACGGCCACGGCAACATCCGCTTGCCGGCCGAGCGTTACCTGTTCCTGCCGCAAAAGCCGTACCTGCCGATTGGTACCTTGCGGGGTGTGTTGAGTTATCCACAGGAGGAGGGCGCGTACCCGGCGCAACGTTATGCACAGGTCCTGGAAACCTGCCGCCTGGCGCACCTGATTCCACGCTTGGACGAAGCCAATCACTGGCAGCGCATGCTGTCGCCGGGTGAGCAACAGCGCCTGGCGTTTGCGCGGGCGTTGTTGTTTGAACCGCAATGGCTGTACATGGACGAGGCCACCTCGGCGATGGACGAGGAAGATGAGGCGGCGCTGTATCAGGCGTTGATCGATGAGTTGCCGGGGTTGAGCATCGTCAGCGTCGGGCACCGCAGCAGCCTCAAGCGTTTCCATGGGCGGCATGTGCGGATACAGGACGGGCAGCTACAAGAACAGCCAGTGTCCTGAAGTCGGACTCGGTCAATGTGGGAGCGGGCTTGCTCGCGAATACGGTGGGTCAGTTAATACATCGGGTGACTGATAGACCGCATTCGCGAGCAAGCCCGCTCGCACATTGGATCAGTGTCGTCTGGTCGACCTGGTGCCAACAAAAAAGCCCGGCTGATCATCGATCAGCCGGGCTTTTTTATGCCGCTTGAAAAGCTATTACTTCTTCAAGCCGTAATGCTCATCCAGCATCCCCGGGGCATTTGGCGTTTTTGGCGCGTAATCCCGTGGCGGTTCCTGATTTTCCCGCGGAGGGGTCAGGCGTTCCCGTGGAGCGTGCGGTGCATCGGAATGCAGCGCGGCCAGCAGGCGCTGGCGGGTGATGTCGTCCAGGGCCAGGCGGTTGGCACCCTCGGCGAGATGATCCTGTACTTCCTGATAGCTCTGAGTGAGCTTTTTCACCAGGGTCGCGGTGCTGTTGAAGTGGGTAACAACCTCGTTCTGATAACTGTCAAAACGTTCCTGAATGTCATCCAGCTGACGCTGCGTGCGGTTAGGCGCGGCATTCGGCAGCAGGCGGGCAACCAGGAATCCAATGGCGACACCGGCAACCAAGGCGAGAGTCGGCAACAACCAAACTAAGAGCGAGTGTTCCACGAGTCCTTCCTCTATAAACGGCTTTGCTTTACGTTAACGGCTCGGACCTGCGCTGTATACCGCGATTAAGCTCGCAATGATGCCATGCACAGACTTTTAGCTAGACGAGTCGACCCCTTGAGAGGTCACGGAGTTCCTTCCTTGCTGATGCGTGAAACCCCCGTTTTGATCGATGGCCCGGTAGGCCAACTGGAAGCCCTGTATCTGGATCACCCCGAGCCACGTGGCCTGGCGCTGATCTGTCACCCGAACCCGGTGCAGGGCGGCACCATGCTCAACAAAGTCGTATCGACCCTGCAACGCACCGCGCGCGATGCCGGCTTGATCACGTTACGTTTCAATTATCGCGGTGTCGGCACCAGTGCCGGTACGCACGATATGGGCACCGGTGAAGTCGACGACGCCGAAGCGGCAGCCACCTGGCTGCGTGAAAAGCATCCCGACCTGCCGATCACCCTGCTGGGTTTTTCCTTCGGCGGGTTTGTCGCGGCCACCCTCGGCGGCCGCCTGGAAGCCAAGGGCGAAAAACTCGCGCACCTGTTCATGGTGGCCGCGGCCGTGATGCGCCTGCGGGATAACGACGTGTTGCCACAAGGCTGCCCATTGACCGTGATCCAGCCGGAAACCGACGAAGTGGTCGACCCGCAACTCGTCTACGACTGGTCCGCGGCCCTGAATCGCCCCCATGAGCTGCTGAAAGTGGCAGAATGCGGACACTTTTTTCATGGCAAGCTGACCGATCTCAAGGATCTTGTGCTGCCACGTCTTTCGAATTGATGACAAGCGATCACCCATGACGACCCGTACCCGCATCCTCACCGGCATCACCACCACCGGCACGCCGCACCTGGGCAACTACGCCGGCGCGATTCGCCCGGCGATCCTTGCCAGCCAGGACGCCAACGCCGACTCCTTCTACTTCCTGGCCGACTACCACGCCCTGATCAAGTGCGATGACCCGCAGCGCATCCAGCGCTCGCGCATGGAAATCGCCGCGACCTGGCTGGCCGGTGGCCTGGATGTGAACCGGGTAACCTTCTACCGCCAGTCCGACATCCCGGAAATCCCCGAGCTGACCTGGCTGCTGACCTGCGTGGCGGCCAAGGGCTTGCTCAACCGTGCGCACGCCTACAAGGCCTCGGTGGACAAGAACCTGGAGAACGGCGAAGACCCGGATGCGGGGATCACCATGGGCCTGTACAGCTACCCGGTGCTGATGGCCGCGGACATCCTGATGTTCAACGCCCACAAGGTGCCGGTCGGTCGTGACCAGATCCAGCACGTGGAAATGGCTCGCGACATCGGCCAGCGCTTCAACCACCTGTTCGGCAAGGGTAAAGAATTCTTCACCATGCCCGAAGCGCTGATCGAAGAAAGCGTCGCCACCTTGCCGGGCCTGGATGGCCGCAAGATGTCGAAGAGCTACGACAACACCATCCCGTTGTTCACCAGCGCCAAGGACATGAAGGACGCGATCTCGCGGATCGTCACCGACTCCCGCGCGCCGGGCGAAGCCAAGGATCCGGACAACTCGCACCTGTTCACCCTGTACCAGGCATTTGCCACCCAGACCCAGGAAGAAGAGTTCCGCGGTGAACTGCTGCAAGGCCTGGGCTGGGGCGAGGCGAAGAACCGTCTGTTCCAACTGCTGGACGGCCAGTTGGGTGAAGCGCGCGAGCGTTATCACCAACTGATGTCGCGCCCGTCGGACATGGAAGACCTGCTGCTGGTCGGCGCCCGCAAAGCCCGCGCCGTGGCTGCACCGTTCCTGGCCGAACTGCGTGAAGCGGTGGGCCTGCGCTCGTTCGTCAATCCGGTCGCCGTGGCTGCCACCACCAAGAAGAAAGCTGCGAAAGCCGCACGCTTTGTCAGCTTCCGCGAAGACGACGGCAGCTTCCGCTTCCGTTTGCTGGCGGCCGAAGGCGAGCAACTGCTGCTGTCGCGCAACTTTGCCGACGGTAAAACCGCAGGCGCCGTAACCAAGCAGCTGCAATCGGGTCAGGCGCTGGATGTACGCAGTGAAGCCTCGAGCTTCAGCGTGTGGCTGGACGGTGAAGTCGTCGCCGATAGCCCGGCGTTCGCCGACAGCGCCTCGCGGGATGCGGCGATCGAAGCCTTGCGCGTTGCGTTGACCCCAATCGAGGATTGACCCGACCAAGGGTTGATTGCCATTCTTCAGGGCCGTCGTTACAGTGGCGGCCCGTTTTTGTTGCCTTGCTAACGAATTATGACGCCCCTAGAACGATATCAAGCTGATCTGAAACGCCCTGAATTCTTCCATGACGCTGCCCAGGAAACTGCGGTGCGCCATTTGCAGCGCCTGTACGACGACCTGGTCCAGGCCTCGCAGAACAAGCCGGGCATGTTCAGCAAGCTGTTTGGCAAGAAAGACCACACGCCGGTCAAGGGCCTGTATTTCTGGGGTGGTGTTGGCCGGGGCAAGACTTACCTGGTGGACACCTTCTTCGAAGCGCTGCCGTTCAAGGAAAAGGTCCGCACCCACTTCCACCGCTTCATGAAGCGCGTGCATGAAGAGATGAAGACCCTGCCGGGCGAGAAGAACCCGCTGACCATCATCGCCAAGCGCTTCTCGGAAGAAGCCCGGGTGATCTGTTTCGATGAGTTCTTCGTCTCCGACATCACCGACGCGATGATCCTCGGCACCCTGATGGAAGAGCTGTTCAAGAACGGCGTGACCCTGGTCGCCACCTCGAACATCGTGCCCGACGGCCTGTACAAGGACGGCCTGCAACGCGCGCGTTTCCTGCCGGCCATCGCCCTGATCAAGCAGAACACCGACATCGTCAACGTCGACAGCGGCGTCGACTACCGCCTGCGTCACCTTGAACAAGCCGAACTGTTCCACTACCCGCTCAACGAAGTGGCCCAGGAAAGCCTGCGCAAGAGTTTCCGCGCGCTGACGCCGGAATGCACCCAGGCGATTGAAAACGACAAGCTGATCATCGAAAACCGCGAAATTATCGCGCTGCGCACCTGCGATGACGTGGCCTGGTTCGAATTCCGAGAACTGTGCGACGGCCCTCGCAGCCAGAACGACTACATCGAACTGGGCAAGATCTTCCACGCGGTGATCCTGAGCGGTGTCGAGCAGATGAGCGTCACCACCGACGACATCGCGCGGCGCTTTATCAACATGGTCGACGAATTCTACGACCGCAACGTCAAGCTGATCATCTCGGCGGAAGTCGAGCTCAAGGACCTCTACACCGGCGGCCGCTTGAACTTCGAATTCCAGCGCACCTTGAGCCGCTTGCTGGAAATGCAGTCCCACGAGTTCCTGTCGCGGGCGCACAAGCCGTAAGCGATGCGCTTGAAATGAAAAAGGCCCGCAGCGATGCGGGCCTTTTTTTATGCAAATTTCCAGGTCAACAGAAAGCAACTGTGGGAGCCGGGCTTGCCCGCATAGCGGTCTGTCGGTTGATGCCGCTGGTGCCTGGCACGCCGCCATCGCAGGCAAGCCAGCTCCCACATTTTTACTGCGTATACCCTTTGGTTACGCGGCCTGCTGGAACTGCTGGCGATACTGGTTGGGCGACAGCTCGGTATGCTGGCGGAACAGCCTCGCAAAGAAGCTCGCGTCGTCGTAGCCCACCTCGTAACTGATGGTCTTGATGCTTTTGCGGCTGCCGGACAGCAGGCCCTTGGCTGTCTCGATGCGCAACCGTTGCAGGTAGTGCAGCGGCTTGTCACCGGTGGCGGTCTGGAAGCGGCGCATGAAGTTGCGGATGCTCATGCCGTGTTCCCGGGCCACGTCTTCGAAGCGGAACTTGTCGGCGAAGTGCTCTTCGAGCCAATGCTGGATCTGCAGGATGATCACGTCTTGGTGCAGCTTCTGCCCGCCAAAACCGATGCGCCCGGGGGCGTAGCTGCGTTGCACTTCGTAGAGGATGTCGCGGGCCACGGCCTGGGCGATGTTGGCGCCGCAGAAGCGTTCGATCAGGTAGATGTAGAGATCGCAGGCCGAGGTGGTGCCGCCGGCGCAGTACAGGTTGTCGGCGTCGGTCAGGTGCTTGTCCTGGTTCAGTTGCACCTTGGGAAAGCGTTCGGTGAAAGCGTTGAAGAAGCGCCAATAGGTGGTCGCTTCCTTGCCATCCAGCAGGCCGGCTTCGGCGAGCCAGAACACCCCGGTGGCTTCGCCGCACAGCACCGCGCCACGGGCGTGTTGTTCGCGCAGCCAGGGCAGCACTTGGGGGTAGCGTTGGCACAACGAGTCGAAATCGTCCCAGAAGGCCGGGAGCACGATGATGTCGGCGTTTTCGAGGCCGCCGTCCACCGGCATGATCACATCGCTGAAGCTGCGCACCGACTGCCCGTCGGGGCTGACCAGGCGGGTTTCGAAGGCGGGAGTGAGGCCCTGGCCCAGCTGTTTGCCGTAGCGCAGGCTCGCGAGGTGGAAGAAATCCTTGGCTTGCATGAGGGTTGAAGCGAATACCCGATCAATGGCCAAAATGCTGACGCGCCGCAAGGGCGTGGAGATTTGGTTAGACATAATTTCATTTATTCTTATAGGGGAAAGTGGTCACCAGACGGCTGGATCGTCTTATTTTTTGTCGCATGTGTCCAGTGTCCTGTGACGCCTTCGCGGCTTAGGCTCTGTGATCCCGGTCTTGTCCGACAATTCACACAGGTGACCCATGATTCCCAGAACCTTGTTCAGCTCGGAGCACGAACTCTTCCGCCAGAGCGTGCGCACCTTCCTCGAAAAAGACGCGGCGCCGTTCCACGGGCAATGGGAAAAGCAGGGCTACATCGACCGCAACCTGTGGAACAAGGCGGGGGAGGCGGGGATGCTCTGCTCGCATTTGCCGGAAGAGTACGGCGGCCTCGGGGCGGACTTTCTCTACAGCGCGGTGGTGATCGAGGAGATCAGTCGCCTGGGATTGACCGGGATTGGTTTCTCCCTGCATTCGGACATTGTTGCGCCCTACATCCTGCATTACGGCAGTGAGGCGCTGAAGCACAAGTACCTGCCCAAGCTGATCTCCGGGGAAATGGTCACGGCGATTGCCATGACCGAGCCGGGGGCCGGGTCCGACCTGCAAGGGGTCAAGACTACGGCGGTGCTGGATGGCGATGAATACGTGATCAACGGCTCCAAGACGTTCATCACCAATGGCTTCCTGGCTGATCTGGTGATCGTCGTGGCCAAGACCGATCCCAAGGCCGGCGCCAAGGGCACCAGCCTGTTCCTGGTGGAGGCCAACACGCCGGGCTTCGACAAGGGCAAGCGCCTGGAGAAGGTCGGGATGAAGGCCCAGGATACATCGGAGCTGTTCTTCCAGGATGTGCGGGTGCCCAAGGAGAATCTGCTGGGCCAGGCGGGGATGGGCTTTGCCTACCTGATGCAGGAGTTGCCGCAGGAGCGTTTGACGGTGGCGATTGGTGCGCTGTCGTCAGCTGAGGCGGCGTTGCAATGGACGCTGGAATACACCCGGGACCGCAAGGCGTTCGGCAAGGCGATCATCGACTTCCAGAACACCCGTTTCAAGCTGGCGGAGATTGCGACGGAAACCCAGATCGGCCGGGTATTTGTCGACAAGTGCATGGAGTTGCACCTGGAAGGCAAGCTCGATGTGCCCACGGCCGCGATGGCCAAATACTGGGCCACGGACCTGCAGTGCAAGGTGCTGGATGAGTGTGTGCAACTGCACGGCGGGTATGGGTTTATGTGGGAATACCCGATTGCGCGGGCGTGGGCAGATGCGCGGGTGCAGCGGATTTATGCGGGGACGAATGAGATCATGAAGGAGATTATTGCGCGGGCGCTTTGAATTCTTGGTGTTTTTGAGGGCCTCTTCGCGAGCAAGCCCGCTCCCACATTCGACTGCATTCCAAAGGTGGAAC
>NZ_JBSVWQ010000048.1:0-36006 GCF_054071215.1 Pseudomonas sp. SDO5522_S412
CCAAGATTTTGGGGCCGCTACGCAGCCCAGCGGGAGCAAGCTCCCTCGCCACAACAAGCTCCTTCCCCATAGCAGCCCCTCCCCACCGCAACTCCTTCCCCACAGCAAGCCCCTCCCCCCAACAAACTCGCTCCTACATGTTTCTGGCGCCATTTCTTGGTCGCCTCTAATCGGCGCTGATAACGGAACTTCGCAGCAAATTCCCCCTCTCAATCAACACTTCGCCATCCCGGCGGCCCTTGTTGTGACCGCTGCCCAACCCCGCGGCCTGCCCAGAGAGAGTTGTGCCGATGGTCCCCGAACAGACCTTCACCGACACCCCCGTCCTCGAACAGCCACGACCGGCAGCCGCCGCTACGTTACTGGCCCTGATGCATGCTCAGGGCGAAGTGGAACGGCTGAGTGAACGCGAGCAACTGCTGAGTTCGCTGTTGGTCAGTGTGAATGCCGTGCTCTGGGCAATCGAGTGGGACACTCGCCGCGTGCTGTACGTCAGCCCGGCCTATGAGCGGGTTTTCGGACGTACGGCGGGCATGTTGTTGACCGACTATCGGGAATGGCGCAACAGCATCCACCCCGAAGACCTCGACTACGCCGAGCACAGCCTGGCCCAGGTGCTGCACAGCGGCGCCGTGGAAGACCGCGAGTACCGCATCATCACCGCCGACGGGCAGATCCGCTGGCTCAGCGACAAGTGTTACATCAACCAGCAGGCCGAGCCCGGCCAGCCGGTGATCGTGGTAGGCATAGCCGAAGACATCACCGAAAAGAAGCAGCTGGAGCTGGAGCTGCACCGCCTGGCCACCACCGATGTGCTGACCCGCAGCAGCAACCGCCGGCATTTCTTCGAGTGCGCCCACCACGAGTTTGAACGCGCCTGCCTGCAAGGCACGCCCCTGGCGTTCCTGTTGCTGGACATCGATGACTTCAAGGTGGTGAACGACACCTACGGCCACCTGGAAGGCGATCAGGTGTTGCAGCGTATCGCCGAGAGCGGTCGGGGAGTTCTGCGCCGTGGCGACCTGTTCGGGCGCATTGGCGGCGAAGAGTTCGCCGCCATACTGCCCGGTTGTGCCCCGGAGATGGCAATGCAGGTGGCCGAACGCCTGGGGCACGAGATTGCGCAGCTGAGTTTCAGCCACGACGGTGAGAGCTTCGCGGTCACCGTCAGCCAGGGCCTGGCCAGCCTGACCGCCGAGGACGCCAACGTGGACAGCCTGTTTGCCCGCGCTGACGCGGCCATGTACGAGGCCAAGCGCCAGGGCAAAAACCGCGTGCTCCCCGGCTGACGCCACACGATGACCTGTGGGAGCCGGGCTTGCCCGCGATGCAGGCACCTCGGCGTGTTGGTTGTACCGGGATGATGCTATCGCAGGCAAGCCAGCTCCCACACTGGCACGCATCGCCTGCTAGGTTTTGCGCATACGCGTCAATTCCGGCAAACCCACCTTGAGCAAGCGTGCCGTCTTGCCTTTCGCCAATGCCTCGACGCCTTCATGCTCGGTCAGCCGCGCCAGTTGCGCCGCCAGGTTCATCACCAGCGCTTCGCGGGAATACACCCCGCCCTCCAGCGAATAAATCGCCGCGATCAACTGGCGCAACTCCAGCGGCAGGCGCCAGCGTGTACGCAGTGCCGAACCATAGGCCGCGCCGAAGGTGTAGAGGGACTCGCCAATCGCTTCATCATCCAGTTCGCCACCGCCCAGCAGCCAGTCTTGCAGGCACCGCAGCAAGGCCAGGTCGCCAAGGCGATGGAGGATCCCGGCGCTGTAGCAGCGCTCGTGATCCAGGTCGAGCATGCGCGCCAGGCTGCGGGCGTAGTCGGCGGTACGCTGGGACAGCTGCCAATGACGCTCGGCGTAATCCACAAGGCTCGGGTCGCTCAGTACCACGTTGTGCTTGAGGGCGAGCCCCAGGATCAGGTTCATGCTCTGCCCCGCCGCCAGCTTGTGCAGGGCCATGCCCAGGGTCTGTACCGGCGAACCGTGATGGCCGGCGCTGTTGGCGGCGGCGATCAACACGGCAGTAATCTGAGGGTCCATGCGCACCTGCTCTTCCAGGCGCTTGAGATCCAGGCCCTCCGGCTCCAGGCTATGTTGCACCGCAGCCTGCACGTCGACCCGCAGCGGCGCACCGTCTGAGGCTTCCCGGCGGCGCTCCAGAAACACCGGCAAGGTCATGCCCGGCGCCAGGGCCGGGACTTCGCAATACACCGTCTCACCTTCGTTCAGCAGCAAGTCCTGCAGGCGCTGGGTCAGGCTTTCCATGTTCAGGGGTTTGGTCAGGTACGCGGTCGGTGCCAGGGGCAAAGCTTCGCGCACACTGGCGCTGTCGTTGCGGGTACTCAGCAGGATAAACGGCAACAGCGGCGTACGCCGTTGCAGGCGCACGCTGCGCAGCAGGCTCAGGCCATCGACGCCGGGCAGCTCCCAATCGGCAATGATCAGGTCATAGGGTTTGTCACGCAGCAACTCGGTGGCCCGCTGGCCATCGGCACACACATCCAGCCGTGCGTCACAGCGCACATTCAGCAACACCTGCTTGAGCAGATCTCGGGACCAAGGGTCGGCCTCGGCAATCAACACACGGGGTACAGCCGGTAAATCAACAGCAGTCATCCAGCACGCTCCATCGGCAATACCAGCACCTTAGACAAAGGAGCCGCCTGCGTACAATGAACAACGGCTGAATACCGTTCATCGGGCACAAAAAAACCCGCCTAAGCGGGTTTTTTGTCGATCAGGTCAACTTTTGATCACAGCTCGGAGAAGCACTCTTCGATGATCGCCAGGCCTTTGTCCAACTGCTCGTCCGGCGAAGTCAGCGGAACCAGCACGCGCAACACGTTGCCGTAGGTGCCGCAGGACAGCAGGATCAAGCCCTTGTCACGCGCCTTGGCCACCACGGAAGCGACAGCAGCGGCGTTCGGCTTGTGGCTGTCGCCATTTTCGAACAGCTCGACCGCAATCATCGCGCCCAGGGCACGCACTTCGCCGATCACCGGGTACTTGGCCTGGATAGCTTTCAGACCGGTCACCAGGCGCTCGCCCACAGCCTTGCAGCGGTCCAGCAGGTGCTCTTCTTCGAACACTTCCATCACGGCCAGGGCCGCGGCGCAAGCAATCGGGCTGCCAGCGTAAGTGCCGCCCAGGCCACCTGGCGCAATGGCGTCCATGTATTCAGCCTTGCCGCATACACCGGCCAGCGGGAAGCCGCCTGCGATGGATTTGGCGAAGGTGGTCAGGTCGGCGGCAACGCCCATCTGTTCCATGGCGAAGAAAGTACCGGTACGGCCGGCACCGGTTTGCACTTCGTCGGCGATCAGCAGGATGCCGTGCTTGTCGCACAGTTCGCGCAGGCGCTTCATGAAGGATTTAGGCGCGACGTAGAAACCGCCTTCGCCCTGCACCGGCTCGATGATGATGGCAGCGATATCACGCGGCTCGGCATCGTTCTTGAAGATGCGTTCGATGCTGGCGATGGAGTCGTCATCGCTCACACCGTGCAGCTCGTTCGGGAACAGCGCGCGGAACACGCCGCCTGGCATCAGGCCCATGCCGGCCGAGTACGGCACGACTTTGCCGGTGAGGCCCAGGGTCATCATGGTGCGACCGTGGTAGGCGCCGGTGAACGCGATCACGCCGGCACGGCCAGTGGCGGCACGGGCGATCTTCACGGCGTTCTCTACCGCTTCGGAACCGGTGGTGACCAGCAGGGTTTTCTTGGCGAAATCACCCGGGACCTTGGCGTTAACTTTTTCGCACAGCTCAACGTACGGCTCGTAGGCCAGTACCTGGAAGCAGGTGTGAGTCAGCTTGTTCAGCTGTTCGGTCACGGCGGCGATGATTTTCGGGTGCACGTGGCCGGTGTTCAGCACGGCGATACCGCCGGCGAAGTCGATGAACTCGCGACCTTCAACGTCGGTCACGGTGGCGTTCTTCGCCGACTCGGCGAAGATCGGGTGAATCTGGCCAACACCGCGTGGTACAGCGGCTTCGCGGCGTTTCATCAGGGATGCGTTGGTCTTGCTCATAAAGTCCTCATTCGCCACTCATCGGGTGGCGTGGTCCAAGGAATACGTGGCGGGGAGGCAACTACGGCAGCATGCGATGATCGACTGCCACAGCTTTCCCGGCCACTACGAATAACGGGGTGAAACACGCAAAGGGACAGCGCTCTCGTGCCCTTTGCGTTTGCAGCAATGCCTTGCCGGGCTTAGATGCCCAGGCAGAGGTATTTGATTTCCAGGTAATCCTCGATCCCGTACTTGGAGCCTTCACGGCCCAGGCCCGAAGCCTTGATGCCGCCGAACGGCGCCACTTCGTTGGAGATCAACCCGGTGTTGACGCCGACCATGCCGTATTCCAGGGCTTCAGCCACACGGAACACACGGCCCAGGTCGCGGGCATAGAAGTAGGAAGCCAGGCCGAACTCGGTGTCGTTGGACATCGCGATCACTTCGGCTTCGTCTTTGAAGCGGAACAGCGGCGCCAGTGGGCCGAAGGTTTCTTCCTTGGCCACGGCAGCATCTTTCGGCACGTTGACCAGGATGGTCGGCTCGAAGAAGTTGCCTTCCATCACCTTGCCGCCAGCCAACAGGGTCGCGCCTTTGCTCAGGGCATCAGCGATGTGCTCCTGAACCTTGGCCACGGCCTTCTCGTCGATCAGCGGGCCGGTGGTGGTGCCCTCTTCCAGACCGTTGCCGATCTTCAGCTTGGCCACGGCCACTTTCAGTTTTTCAGCGAACGCGTCGTACACCGAATCCTGAATGTACAGACGGTTGGCGCAGACGCAGGTCTGGCCGTTGTTGCGGTACTTGGAAATGATCGCGCCTTCGACGGCCTTATCCAGGTCTGCGTCGTCGAACACGATGAACGGCGCGTTGCCGCCCAGTTCCAGGGAAACCTTCTTGATGTCCTTGGCGCATTCGGCCATCAGCTGGCGACCGATTTCGGTGGAGCCGGTGAAGGACAACTTACGCACGATCGGGTTGCTGGTCAGCTCGCTGCCGATATCGCCGGCGCTGCCGGAGACCACGCTGAACACACCTTTCGGAATCCCGGCACGCTGGGCCAGTTCAGCCAGGGCGAACGCGGAGAACGGGGTTTGCGACGCAGGCTTGAGCACCATGGTGCAACCGGCAGCCAGGGCCGGGCCGGCTTTACGGGTGATCATCGCGGCCGGGAAGTTCCACGGCGTGATGGCAGCGGTAACGCCGATTGGTTGCTTGATCACGATCAGGCGCTTGTCCGGCTGGTGGCCGGGAATCACATCACCGTAGACGCGCTTGGCTTCTTCGGCGAACCACTCGATGAACGAAGCGGCGTAAACGATTTCGCCCTTGGCTTCGGCCAGCGGCTTGCCTTGTTCCAGGGTCATCAGGCGAGCCAGGTCATCCTGGTTCTCGATGATCAGCTCGAACCAGCGGCGCAGCTTGTTGGCGCGGTCCTTGGCGGTGAGTGCACGCCAGGCCGGCAGGGCCTTGTCAGCTGCTTCAATGGCGCGACGGGTTTCGGCGGCGCCCATTTTTGGCACGGTACCGAGGATTTCGCCGGTAGCGGGGTTGTTGACCTTGATCGTTTGACCGTTGTCCGCATCGACCCAAGCGCCATCAATAAAGGCTTGCTGGCGGAACAACTGGGTGTCTTTGAGCTGCATGTCGGCTTTCCTTAACAGCACCGCGCACGCGCGGAGCGAATTAGAGTTGTTGAAAGGCGCCTTGAGGGCTGCCGTCAGGGAAATCATTCACTGGGCGCAAGCACGTAAATAGCGCACGAAAGGACAAATGTGCGGTTCAGCACCCAGGCAGGAGCGTTTGAAATCTCAAACGAATCCTAGGATCAATGGGGGTGCAGGGCAATAGTCTGTTCGAAAAAAAGAACGAAAACGGCGCATTTGCTCGATTTTTCTGATCAGCGTGTTTCGGGCGAGTTCCGCCCTATTGCGCCGAGACGCCCGGCACAGGGCGCCAGCGGCGCGTATTCCTACGCGCGGCCGGGCGAAAAGCGGCATGGACGCCCAAGGTCGACATGGGTATGATGTCGCCCGCACAAGCATCCGTAGCTCAGCTGGATAGAGTACTGCCCTCCGAAGGCAGGGGTCGTGGGTTCGAATCCCGCCGGGTGCACCAGATACAGATGAAAAAGCCCCAGGTCGAAAGGCCTGGGGCTTTTTTGTGGGCGTCGATTCAGGGTTTCTGCAACACCTCCAACCGCGCCGGCAAGTCTTCCTTGGGAAAGCGCTTGTGCAACTCCAGCAGCTTCTCATCCGCCGCCTTCGCCTCTCCCGCCTGCCGCAACCGCAGGATTTCCTGCAGCCCTTGCTCCAATGGCGGCAGCACAACAGCCGAGCGCTTGCTCATCTTCGCCACCGGCTCATCCGCCAGCGAACCCGCGACTTCTGCCTGCACCTGCGGCGCACTGTCAGCCTGCGGAGCCACGGAGAATCGAGCCATCGGCGCGGCAGCCGGGGCCGGGCGGGCCAGTTCCTGCGGGGCGGCCGCGTAAGTGCCTGTGGATAACTCCGGCTGCGGCACCGGCGAGCGCGTGACCAAACCAATCATCAGGGCCACACCCGCGACGGTGGCAAACGCCATCTGCCAGCGCGGCCGTTGGCAGGCCTGTAACCAACGCTGCCACAGGCCGGGTTGCCGCACCGGTGCTTCACGGTGGGCGGTGGCCAGGATGAAGGCGTCCAGGGAAGCCGGCGGCTCGCCGCTGGTGTGTTGACGGAAATGCTCGATCAGCAGCTCGTCGTTCGAGTCCTGGGTATGTCGGGGGTCAGTCATGCGGGTACCTCCTCGGCCAGCAGTCGGCGCAGTTTCTGCTGGGCGTAACGCAAGCGGCTTTTTACCGTTTCCAGTGGGGCGCCGGTGAGCGCGGCGATTTGTGGCACTTCCAGCTCGCCATGCAGGCGCAGCAGGAACACTTCGCGCTGATCTTCGGGCAAGTCTTGCAACGCGCTGTCCAGGCGCGCCTGATCACGGCTCAGGCTCAGCAGTTGCTCAGGCCCGGCGCTGTCGTCGGGCTGGCCGTGAAGCTGCTCATCGTAGCTGTCGTGCAGCGGGTTGTGGATGCCGTGCTTGCGCCAGTGGTCGATCAGGCGGTTGCGGGCAATCTGGAACAGCCAGGTGCGAAAACTCGCCCGCCCCTGTGGCTCGCTGGTGCTGCGGATCAGGCTGAGCCAGGTGTCCTGGAACACTTCCTCGGCCAGTTCGGCCTTGTTGCTCAAGGACACGAGAAAACGGTACAGGCCCTGTCGATGCCGCGCATACAGGGCCTCGAACGCTGCACCGTCGCCGCTGCGGTAGCGGGACAGCAGGGCTTCGTCGCTGGGTGAATCCATCAGGTGGCGCACTCCTTTGAGGTGGATCAGTGTTTGGCCGGGGCCTGGAGGCTCTGGGCCAATTCGACCAGTTGCACAAACTCGCCGCGCAAACCAAAAGGGTCGTCGCCCCGAGCGGAGCGGGCCAGTGCGGCCGTGTCCTTGAAACTCATGCTGCCAGTGTAGCGGCCATCACCCTTGAGTTGCTGGGCGAAGGCGGCCACGGCAGCAGAGAAGCGCAGGTCGTCGCTGGGTTTGCCGCTGTGCTGGTTGCTGATCGGGTGTTCGATCAGTCGGCTATCGCCGCCTTCCGCTGGTTTGTAGCGTACCCGCAACATCGCCAACTCATCAGTTTTACCGTCAGCCTTGGTTGCCGATGCGTAGCGCAGTGGCTCCAGCCAGCCCTGTTCACCCTTCGGGACAATTTCATACAACGCGGTCACCGTGTGCCCGGCACCGATTTCTCCGGCGTCGACCTTGTCGTTGTTGAAATCCTCACGCTTCAGGGCGCGGTTTTCATAGCCGAGCAATCGGTATTCGCTGACCTGCGCCGGATTGAATTCCACTTGCAGCTTCACATCCCGGGCCACCACAGCGAGGGTCGAGCTGAGCTGGTCCACCAGCACTTTGCGGGCTTCGCGCAGGTTGTCGATATAGGCGTAGTTGCCATCACCGGCATCGGCCAGTTGTTCCATCAGGTGTTCGTTGTAGTTATCCACACCGAAGCCGAGGGTGGTCAGGGACACGCCGCTTTTGCGCTGGTCGACCGCCAATTGCTTGAGGCTGTCGAAGTCGCTCACGCCTACGTTGAAGTCACCGTCGGTGGCCAGCAGGATGCGGTTGATGCCTTTGTCGATAAACCCTTCGCGGGCCATTTGGTAGGCCATTTCGATCCCCGACGCGCCTGCGGTGGAGCCACCGGCGGTGAGTTGGTCGATGGCG
The DNA here is from genome assembly GCF_054071215.1 of Pseudomonas sp. SDO5522_S412. Classification (NCBI taxonomy): domain Bacteria; kingdom Pseudomonadati; phylum Pseudomonadota; class Gammaproteobacteria; order Pseudomonadales; family Pseudomonadaceae; genus Pseudomonas; species Pseudomonas sp. SDO5522_S412. Next base: position 8,266 of record NZ_JBSVWQ010000048.1, read on the forward strand.
TTGCGGATTTTGGTTTTGTCCCGGCCCGAGGTGGGCTTGAGCACCACTCGCGATTCGCCGGCGTAGACCACCAGCGAGACGCGGTCCTGGTCGCGCAATTGATCCACCAACAGTTTCAGGGTGCTCTTGACCAGCGGCAGGCCTTCGCGGCGATTCATCGAGCCGGATACGTCCACCAGGAACACCAGGTTAGCCGGAGCCAGGTCCGCCACGGCGTGGTCCGAGGCCTTGATGCCGATGCGCAACAGCCGGCTGTGAGGGTTCCACGGCGACGGTGCCACTTCAGTGGTCACGCCAAAGGGCGAGCCGTCGGTGGGCAAGGCGTAGTCATAAGGGAAGTAATTGACCATCTCCTCAAGTCGCACAGCACCTTCGGGCGGCAGGCTGCCTTGATTAAGGAAACGTCGTACGTTGGCATAGCTGCCGGTGTCGACATCGACGCTGAAGGTGGAGACCGGTGTTTCGGCAACGCTGCGGATCGGGTTGTCCGGGAGGTTCTGATATTGCTCCCGAGGCTCGGTCTGGTATTGCATGGCGATCGAGTCGTTCATGACCAATCGCGACGCCATCGGTGCAGGCGCAACCCTCCGCTTGACCATGGCCCCCTGGACGCTGGCGGGCTCACTTTGCACCTCCACGACAGGCGCCGACTCAGCGGGCTTGGCCACGTCACGGGATGAAGAAAGCCCACACCCGGCAAGCGCCACCAGCAGGGTCACGGTGAAGCCTTGGGCGGCAGGGCGCAACAGCAGAAGAGGACGGGACATGGGCTGAACCTCGTGAATGAATGATCCGTTCACAAGGTCAGACGCAAGGGGCTGGCGATTCGGGTTAAAGCAACTTAGAGCGACGGAATATTTCCCGTCGCTGCCACAGTCGCCACCGGGACACGCTCGTTAGGCGCAGTTACGTCATACACATGCTGCTCACAGCCCTTCCCGATAATCACGAATTCCACCAGGTAAACCTTTTGCTTCTCAGGCTTGAAGGTCGAACTCATGGGGCCGCACTCATACACATAGGTTTTGACGAGGCCGACATAGTTGGCGTTGTAGACCCGTGACTCGCCGATCACTTCAAAGGGCTGCCCCGGGTCAGCCTGCACTTCCAACTGCGGGAAGCGTTTGGCGACGGCGCTGTTGCCCACTTCGTTCATCTTGGCGATCCAGCCGAATACCTTGCCACGGCCGGAATCCACCACCGTCCCGAGGATTTCCGGACGCTGATCTGCATCGGAACTACGGCGTACGGAGAACTGCACCGGATAGGTAAAACCGGTTGCCTTCATGATGACCTTGGCGTGTTCGGCGTCCACCTCGACCTTTTTCTGCTGCAACTGGACGCCGTCCGTCAGCAGGCTTGGCGAGGAGTTCCTGGCAGTGGAGTGGCAGCCGGCCAAGACCAGGGCGAGGATTAAGAGTGAGGTCTTTTTCATGGGTTACTTCCTTGAGCACATTTAAAAGTCTGGCTCGGGCTACGTGGGAGAACCGCAGCCCGATGCCGTTTTCTATCGGCCGTAATACTTAAAACGCGTACCGCGCCTTGAGCATGACCCCATCGGCATCAAAACCACTGCGGGCCTGGCGGGTGTAGCTGGCACCCACGGTAAAGTCCGACACCTGGTAGTTCACGCCGACACTGGCTTCATAGCTGTCACGCGCCACCGAAGCGCCGGTGACGGTGAACGCAGAACCGCCGAGCACATAGCTGGAGGTTTGTGCGACGCGATCACCCATCAGGTCGTGATACGCCATCAAGGTTGCTTCCGGCTGCAAGCTACCGGCACCCATGGGCAAGTTGCCCGCCAAGCGCACACCAGCGCCCAGCTCGCCCACTTCATAGCGTTGCGACTGGGTGCTCAGCGCGGCCGAGGAGCCCTTCTCGTCGAAACCGTCCATGCGCACGTTGGCGTAACGCGCTGCCACACGCGGCTCGATCACCACGGCCTGCGACGGCTTGAAGCTGTAGCCGCCGATCACACTGGCAGACAGCACATTGCTGTCGTAACTGCCCTTGGCTGTGGTGCCGGCGATATGGCGTTTGCTGTCGTTGTCGTTATGGCCATAGCTGAGGCTGCCGTCGACGAACCAGTTTTGCAGCGACCAGTTGCCGTACAGCGACAGCGCATGGCCCTCCACATCGGTCTTGTTGCCGAGGTCGGAATGGATGTTGGAGTTAAGGTAGCTGTAAGCCACGCCCAACGTGGTGGTGTCGTTCAAGCGCCCGTCCACACCCACGGCCATGCCGCTGCTGTTGGCCGAGTAGCCGTTGTTGCCGCCACGCCCGTCCTGGTCCATGTTGCTGCTCAGGCCCTGCACCCACACGCCGCCGGTTTGATGGCTTTCGCGCTGGTCGGTGAGGCGGTTGAAGATCGCGCCGTTGACCACGGTCTGGCCCGACAACGCCACGTCCAGGGCGCCGCGATTGACGTCCGGCTTGAGTTGTTCGCTGACCTGCGCAAGCTGCTGTGCTGTGCCGGCGTCAGCCAGGGTTTGGAACACTGGGTCGTTCTGATTGAGTCCGCTCAGTACGTCGTTTTTAAAGGTGTTCACCGCCGTCGCTGACGCAGCGCCGGCGCCCACCGCGGCGAGCTCCTGCTGCAATTGCTGGTTGTCTTTAACCGCCACCACGGCCTTGACCGTTTGCGCGTCGGCCGAGTAGCTCAGCACGTTCAGCAGAGAGGACGAGCTGGCCACAGACAGGCCATTGTCTTGCACGCTGGTGGCTTGCAACAGGGTGTACTGAGTGCCGTTGTTGGTGCTGGCGAAGTCGCCCGGCTTGGCGCTCACGGTCAGCTTCGAAGCCTGGGCGAAATTCGCTGCACCGTTGACAGTCAGGTACGGCGTTGTCGGCACTACGCTGTCGGCCAGGTGCATATCAATACCTGCGCCGCTAGCAATGTTGAGGTTGCCAGTGATCGCAGTACCGGGCGCCGACAGGTTCAGCGAGCCCGAGTTGACCGATACCGGCGCGATGATGCGGCTGCCGGTGAAATCGGCCTGGCCTGCGACATTCACCGCGCTCAAGTTGAGCAGGTCGCCGGTGATTTTGCCGCCGGTCCAATTCAGCGTGGCAAGGTTGGCGGCGTCGATGGCGATGCCGGCGTTACTGCGGATTTCGCCGGCTTGCTGGTTGATCTCGAACGCCGAGGTCTGGTCCGCGGCATCTACATGAATGGCTGTACCATCGGCGCTGATCGTGCCGCGGTTAACGATGCCGCGCGCGCCGGTCGCGCTGTTCTGGGCAAAGGTTGCCCCGGCAAACTCGAAGGCATTGGCGTTGGTGCCCGTGGCCTCGACGGTGCCGGTGTTGAGGATGTAGTCGACCTTACCGTTTAGAAACATCACCGTCTTGGCGTCATTGCCGTTGGCAGAAAGCAGGCCGCTGTTTTCGATGCGCAGAGGGTTGGTGTCGGTTTCCACCTCGATGCCCCAGGCGCCCTCGCCCGTCGCCTTGAGCGTGCCGGCGTTGAGGATTTTGCCGCCGACGGTGGTCCCCAGATTGTTCTGACGGTCGAGGATCAGGCCGATGGCGTAATCACCGTTCATGTCGATCACACCGGTGTTCGAGACGTCGCCGGCGATGGTGGTGCCATGCAGGTAAATGCCTTCGCCGCCATCCACGTAGGAAGGTGAAGCCGGCGGCGTCAGGGGCAGCGTGGAACGGATGGTGCCGGAGTTGATGACACTTCCACCGATGGTCGTCGCGCCGATCTCAAGCCCCTCGTAACCCCCATTTTTCATAAGAATGTTGCCCGCCTGGACCACGTCCCCGGTGACAGTTCCCGGGCTCAGGTTCTGCGGGCCCGACCAGAAAAGCGGGTCCAGGGCAATCGCACGGATGGCGGCGCCCTGGGAATCCAGAGTGATGTCGGCACGGTTGATCAACGAACCCTGGATAGTGGTGTTGGCCACACCCAGTCCGGCAGGGTTGGTGGTGGTCGGCACCACTACTTCGGAGAACGTCCCGTTGATAATCAATGACTCATTAAAGGTCTCGCCGACCCAAATGTTCTTGCCCTGCCCCAGGTCGAACTCCACGGCCAGCGCTTGCGAACTGATTGCGCCGACCATGAGTGCCAACAGGTTTTTCTGGAACTGCTTACGCTTCATTTCAAACTCCATGAACTACATTAAAAGCCGCCAATAGGCCCGGCGGCAGTAGGTGTACTAAGCGAGGGATCAATTGATCCGAATGCATTCCCCCAGGGTGCCTTCCTGAAACGCAGGCGCGCGCCTGTGCACCACAGCGGGCGGTGACAGAAAAGAGGCTTGGGGGGCGAGGTTCACATTAATCCTTAATGTCATTTGAAAACGCTGCAGTCCATGCAGCCCGACCGGTTGCGGGTGGGCGGGGTAAAGACACTGGGATATACAAAATGTTCAAGGTGCTCGGCGGGTTCTATCAAACTGCTCGCGTCAGGATCAGCCACCGCAAGCCACGCGGCGACCTCTCGCTGGTCTACTTGAGCTCCTTCACCAGATAACTCCCGGAGATCTGCGTGATACCCGTCAACGCGCGGCGCAACGCCTCAGGATCAGTGCGATAAGTGAGCGGCGTGTAACCGTAGACATTCTGGCCATTGAACGGCGTGATCGACTCCACCGTGCGCCAGAGCATCTCGTCGCCACGGTCCATGCGCGCCACCACGGTTAGCGTCGGGTAGACCACGCTGCTGAAACCCTGGGTCAGGCGAAAGCCCCACTCGCCTACCGTCAGTTGAATCTGCGCATCGGCCGGCTCGTCGTCACCCACCACTTTGAGCGATGACGTCTTACCCAAGGCATCGATAAAGGCCTGCTTGAGCAACACGCCCAAGTCGATATTTTCGGCGTCCATCACCGTGAGGATCGCGGCCGGCGTCGACATCTCGGCCAGTTGCCCTGCCTTCATGCCGGCGGCAAACCCCGCGCCGCTCAAGGCCGCCGTGCCCAGCTTGGACGCGCCGCTGGCCATGCCGACGCCCGCACCAAGCCCGGCGCCCAGGGCCGCACCCCAGGCTTGTTCACGGCCCATGTAGACCATGTTCTTTTCCCACTTTACGGGCAGCACTTTGACCGTCTTGACCTGTGCGCGATGCTCGGGCGTGAGGGGCTGGCTGACGCAGCCGCCGAGGATGAGGGTGGAGAGGAGAATCAGGAGAAGGTTTTTCACATCAGTCCTTTAATGTTGGTGGTGGGTGGATGCGTTTAATCATCGCCAGGGTGTCGGCAATGGGGGTGAAGACATGAGGCATTGGGAGTGGGCCAGTACTTTGCTGCCTTGCGTGGGTTTGGGTGCGGGCTTATAGTCCGGGCCGTCGCCCACATGGCGATTCAGGTTTGGCGACCTGACAACAGAGCGCAAAAGCATCCCGCTTCTATGCAGGTGTTTTTGCACCCGCAAAGCTGTGCATGATATGGCGGCTGTGCGCGGGAGACCTTCGGGTCTGCCGGTTTTCTCTGTTGCCGGTTCGCCAACCTGCGTACGGCCGCCACCCATTCGTTTGGCGACGAATGAGTGGTGGCTTAATCCACCAACAGAGTACTGACAATGAATCGATACATGCCCCTCACGGGCCACGACTGCACCGTCCCCGCCCTGCTTATCGACACCCATGCGCCCCTCGATGTCCTCCACGACGCCGCCGTGTACCGGATTCGCGCCGTCACCCAACTGCTGGAAAACCTGGCCTTCCGCGACCAACTCAGCAGCGATGCTGTGGTGCTTCAAGACTTCGCCCAATTGCTGGCGATTCCGCTGCGCGATGGGTGTGATTTGCTGGATGTCATCAGTCGCAGACTCAATACCGATCCATCCTGAGTAAAAGCCGGGCGGCCTGGGTGCCGCCCCTTTAACTCGGTTAAACAACCTCACTTACCATGAAGCAAAACTTTTAAAGCATCTTTAGAAACGCACACTATGCGTGCCCACTCTTCTTTTTCCAAATACTCTTTATCAGAAAGATCAGGACCATACTTATCAAAAAGCGCGTCAATAGCTTGAACCACGTCCTCGATGGCTCTAGCTTCCTGATCATTTTTCAAAACTAGCCCTATCCAAGTGTATGCATTTTCAGCGAGCCCTGTATCGTCATATAAAAAATGTATTGTGTAATCAAGTTCATCATAAGCTAAATTCGGCGATGAACGTTCTACCCAGGCACGGAACTGGTAATCTGAGTCCGACAAACCTGCCAGATAGGAAACCAGCTCCTCTCTCATACTCGGAAATTTTAACTCGGAGAGTTCCAAGTTTTCCATTTTTTATACTCACTCTGGGCAAAGGGGACGGATTTATTTAATTGACCTAGCTGGAGTTTTTAAATCTAATATTTAAACAAATCCGTCACTTTTACGTCCTAAATAAATCCTTGCCCTTTACGTTAAAGAGCAACTCTGCCAGCATTAAAACGTGGATTGCCCCCTATTTTCCAAAACGTGTGCAGATAGATAAACACTCAACTTATCAGACAAGCCTATCCGTTCAATATAAGCAACAATATATACAGCAGAGCTCTCGTCCGCCTCACATACCGGCTCAGACATTTGCTCTTGTAGCCCTACAATCTTATAGGCCTTATTGGCAAAAAAACCGATCACCAACAATATTAAAATTAAACTATTTTGTTCTACGCTTTCAGATGCAAAATTTCCTTCTGCCAGCGGTCCGCTCTGCATATCATCGGAGTCTAGATAATATGCTAATTCATCAGCACTGAGCCCTCGATCAGACAACCATCGCCAACACTTATCAACTGCCTCCTGACATTTTTTTTGCGTATCACTCGCCGAGTCAAGGTTACGTAGAGCATAATCAAGCAACAGAAGGAAAATTGAGGCTTTCTTTACCCACATCATACTGTCAATGACTTTAAGCGCTTCTTCATTGTCCATTAACTATTCTCCCATCTTTAACTAGGACTGTTAGACGATTTGGCATTGCTGCCCCTCCCTCAGCGGTAACTCTTAGCAGAAGAGTAGGATAGCGCTGACTGAATTGTTTAACCACCCCATTCAGGTCACTATTACCCGTCAAACCTGCACTACACTTATTACAGATACCACTTGCATTTGGTTAAAGGGGACGGATTTATTTAATTAACTCATAAGAAATTTTTAATATTTAAATAAATCCGCCCCCTTTACGCTGTTATATCATCGACCGAGAAATAGGGGGTCAGACCACTATTAATACTTTAATTAGAAAACCGTGGCCTGAACCCTATTTCCCGCGCCCGATTCTCGCTCTAATTCACGCGTTAAACAAAACTTCTCTCAGCAAGTCCTGCCTCTCTGCCTGAGCCCCTACGGCTGCAGTGAAGCACTGATTATAGGCAGCAATCTTCAAAACGCCGCCCAAATCTTCTACTGCAAAGCAGTCGATATCCATTAACTTCTTTTCGTCGACACCCACTAACTGAAGCAAGGATTTGCTTACCCACATGAAAGCGCCAACCGCCTCAATGTAGCCGTTTCTTAAAACCCAACGCCCAGGATTTTTTGATATATCTACGACCTCTTGGGTCAGCGGAAAAGGCAGCCCATTACTTTTCTTGGGCAGATGAGCGTGTTCGACGCGCTCAACTTCAAAGAGCGTAAGACTCTCGGCATTTTGCCATCGATCATACTCGGCGTCGTAAATTCGAGCCTGAACAAAGCCGGGCTCATCGATTAAAGCTTCAATCAAGGTCTGTGCAACTTCAATCGAATTCGCCAGGTGTTTCATATCAAGCCGATAAAACGCTTTATCTGCCACATACGAAAACTCGACAGAACCGTTTGCCAGCTCAATAAAAAAACTCTGACACTTGTTTTTCTCCAAGTAATTCGAAACGTCCGCCAACCCTATTTTCTTGCCGGTAAAGCCATCAATGACGGTATCCTCATTAAAGTTTTTGAGCTGTTGTATTAGCCGCCCCCATACAACTGAAGCGCCATCATGTAGCCTCTCGCTAAAGACAATTTCAATTTCAGCCATATGATTAGCCACCGAACTCTTTAATAATCACAGTAATATTACGTTGCTTTCCATACTCTATAAGCTTGCTCGCGTCAGCCATTCCGCCCGGTTGAACTCGGATGTCCAAAATTTTCGTTGCCGGTACGCCATCCACGGTAATTTTTGAACTTTGCAAGGTGTCCATATGGGGTCTCATGTCATAAGACCACCCTTTACCTCGGGTATCAATCGTTTTCAAACTCACCACATTGGGTCAAAGGGGACGGATTTATTTAATCAACTCATCTGGATTTTTAAATATTTAAATAAATCCGTCCCCTTTACGCACTTGGTATTTTTCCGTAAGGGTTCGCAGCATTTGCGTTGACAAATATCTTTCCACCAGGCTCAACCACGCGAGTAGCTTCCGGAAGAAAATCCATCATTGAGTTAGTACCACCTGCACTCTTGGGAATGAATGGGTTACTAGCAACAATCTCTCCCACCGAACTATCCTTGAAAGGAAGTTTCGTTGCGTCCGCTCGAATACCAGACTGAATATCTGCTCGGACATCCACGTTTATAGCACCAGGAGTTTGAGCATTCTTCCCACCAAATAACTCAACAGTGGGTTTCCCACCAGAACTAGCTAATTCTCCTGTCGCTTTTGCACCGAGCCTTTCTCAACCATTTTTTAAACGCAGAATCGTTATTCAACTGAAAGACATTATTCTTTTTTCTAAGAAATCGATAAAGTTTTTCGCATACAAACTAGAAGTTTGATCAGAAAGTTCAAGCCTATAAACAGGATACTCTCCATCATTAAGACCATCGTCCGTGGCAAAATAAAATGATTCCCCTGCACCCGGCGGTTCGCAGATAAATAGCCTCTCCTTCCCACACAACCCATTTCGACCGTTAACGATTGACATATAAACGATATCCCCCCCCCTTACACTATCAAAATCCATTTCGTAGATACTATAAATCTCCTCCCCAGATATTTCCCCGCCAGAATAACACTTCAGCCACCATTTATAGCTATCAGGCAACTTCAACCCAAGACGAGCTTCAGCTTTATAAATCCACTCATCAGCAATCCCGTCACCATAATCAGCAAACTCAACGTAATCCGACTCTTTAATAAGATTAATTATTCTCGAATAATCCACGCCTAATTACTCCCCGCTCCGAGCCCGCAACTTCCAATAATCCGACTGATAAGAGTTAAACTCTTTAGCCTGCTTTGTCAATGTTTTTGCATTCAAATCCGTAGGAACTGAAACATAGTCAGTCGTAGGGTTTCTGTATTCTGCAGAGTCTTTGTAACGAGTATACCTAAAGCTTTGAGCGGCATTGGATGGGACATGAAGAACACTGCTATTCTGGCTATGGAAAACAGAACCAACTTCTGCAAGTGAACCACGAGTACCAGCGAATCCATTAACTTCAGTTTGCGAGAGATGATGTAACTCAACTGATTTCCCATCATACCCAATTGGTGCTCGACCCGAGGCCATCCTCTCAAGGTTTGAGCCTTCAACAGTTTTACCTCGTACTCTCCAGGTCGATAGGGCCTCTGGGTCAAAGAGGTCGTTACGTTGATAAACAGTCCTATCTAGAACTGTTGTTTTATTCCAAAAAACATCAACTTTAGGCGTCGTACTTGCAACATTACTACCCGCCGTCGTGCCCGTACCAGCAGAACCTAGCCCTTTTGCACCACTGGCAAGCTCTCCAGCTAACTTACCATTAAAGTATTTACTCGCGCCGCCAAACAGAGCCGCCTGAGCTGCGGATTTCGCCGTGCTCCATGCCAGGTCAGACGTTACGCTCGACTCTCCTGGAAAGGTTTCCGGAAAGAAAGAAGCTAGCACTCGGTCGGGCTCATTGGATTTAAAATCCGCCGTAATCCGGCTAGCAGAATCCCATGCCCCCACCATCGAGGTGGTGCCAAGCGCTCCTAAGCCGATGGGTAAGGCACAGGTAACAACGCCAACACATGCGGGTGACGACATCACCATCCCGGTATATGCAGTAGCCCCTCCGACTAGGCCAAGGGCAGTGTCTTTGCTTGCTCCAACGACCTGCACCGCCTTGCCGTGAGCATTGAGCGTATCGTCGCTCCAATCCTGCCAACTACGGCCACCAAACTGGCCGGTCGCCTCAAGTAACGCGATCTCCTCACTAAAAGTGGCGCCGCGATCCTGAAGTGCCTTGAAGTCCTTATAGGTTTCATCGTTGGTCGGGATCGACTCTGCGCAACTAACCAAAGCGCAGGCCGCCGCATTCAAACGATCAGCCTTTTCCGGATGGAACCGTCGCTGTTCATCCAACGCATCGGCTTGAGACTTGTGAAGCTGGTGGTTGTACTGCGTGGCATTTTTCGCCACCCAGCCACCCTTCTCCAATTTGCTAGCATCTGCATCTTTTTGTGTGGCCGCAGCTAAAACACCGACCAGTTGAGAACTCATGGACAACAATGTCTTGTCGCCCTTCACGATGTCGTTAAGCTGTACGACCAGTGCCTCATTGGCGCCGGCTGCCAATGCGCCTGTACGGAAATCTCCACCCGTTGCTTCGGCCAAGAGGCCACCGACCATCGCATGAATCGCGATCTTGGGAATTGAACCGTTTTCGATGTTCCACTTTTTCGTGTAGTCGCCGACGGCATTGAAGCTGGCCGCTGCCAGGGTATTGAATAGCGCAGTTTTCAGCGCCTCACTCCCACTGCCGCCCTGCCCCAATGCTTTACTCAACAGCGTTGAAGTACCGCCTTGCAATGTCTGGTTCGCGGCAAACTGCCCTACACCAGTCCATGTGTTGAGCTGTGGCCCCGTTATTTGCTTAGTCGCCTGATCAGTATGAGTTCCGGTCCAGCCATCAAAATAAGCTGCGGTCAATCCAGCGGTCACACCGGAAATCGTATACCCCTTCAAAGCATCCGAAGAGGTGACATCCTTGAACACCGCCCCTAAGTTGCCACGATTATTAACGACACTAACCGTCGCATTGGTCGCAGCGCCTGCCGCTACGGCTCCCGCACCTGCCGCGACAGCGACGCCTGCTCCAGCACCTGCAGCCGCAGTCATTGCCAACGGCCCGACAAATGCGGCCATCAGAATTGCTATTACAATCTGCGAGCCCGCACCTAAACCGGAGTTACTGTATTTGAAGCTATCGTGGATCTCTTTGACTTGGCGCCAGTCCACGTCACCGCGCTTTTCAGCATCCTTGAGCCAAGCCAGATTCGGATCGGCTTTGACCATGGTATCGATGGTCTGACTAACGGTTTGCTGATCGATCTGCCTGACATCAATCTTCAATCCGTCGACAGCTTTGATAACGACCTGCCCTTGAGCGATCATTTCACTCTGGCGCAGCGTTTCGTCAGTGTTGCCTTTACCTTTGGCGCTGAACCAAGCGAGGTCACCCTTGCTCTTGGTATGGCTCTCGTCATGAAGGTCTTTGACGCCTTCAAAGACGATGGCCCCGCCACTGTTAAGAATGATGTCATTACCACTATCAAGCTTCGCGACCTGGTAACGCTGGTCACCTTCGCTGATCAACGTGAGGTTGCCGCCAGTCTTGATCTCGGTCCCAACGTTCGTGGTGCGGGTTACTTCGTCTCGCTGCTCTTTCTTCGCGCCCCAGCCACCGTTCTCCTTCATGTCATACAACGTATGAGTACTGTTCTGCGCCGCCAGCAAATTCAACTTATCCCCGCTATACAGATAAGCCTCATTCCCCGCACTGATCTTGCTCGCCACCAGCGTGGTGTCGCGCCCGGCCTGGCTCGTAAAGTCCCTGCCCGCCGTCAGCACACTGGCTAACTGCGTGGTCTGCTCATCCGCGGTCTTAATGCGTTTCTTGCCGTCTTTTTCCTTGCCTTCGACGTTGTGCACATCGCTGACAGACGCCACGTTGAAATCGCGCCCGGCCTGAATGTTCAGGTCCTTACCCGCGGTGGCGTTGCTGCCGATGATGTTGACGTCTTGCCCCGCCACCATGCTCAGGTTGCCACCGGCCGTGACCGTGGCCGCTTGGTTTTTCACGTCGGTGGTGATGCTGGATTTGTGCCCGCCGTCGCTGAAGGCGTGGATCTCGCTGGTGTCGCTGACGGCGATCAGGTTGAGGTCGCGCCCGGCTTTCAGGTCGGCATCGCCGCCGGCGGTGAGTGCACCGTGGTTGGTGAGGTCGCGGCCAGCGTCGATGGCCAGGTTTTCGCGGGCGGTGATGGTGCCGGCGCTGCTGTCGGTGAGGGTGCGCATGCCGGCACCCTGGCGCACCTGGATGGCGGTGTTGTCGTTGGTGATGTCGCCCTTCAGGGTGGTGAGGCTGACCTGGGTGCCGCGTATCTCGCCAGCCATGGAATTGCGGATGCTGTCCTGGGCCAGCAGGCTGAGGTTGTTGCCGGCCTCGATCAGGCCGCCGGTGTAGAGGCTGCCGCTGCTGGCCACTGAGAGGTTGTTGCTGGCGCGCAGGGTGCCGACGTTGATCAGGTCGCCGCCGGTCATCAGGTTGAGGTCGCGGCCCTGGATCAGGCTGTTGCCGCGCACGTTGCGGGAGTCGGCCTGGGCCAGGTAGAGCACCGGCACGAGCACGGTCTGGCCGTCGACCACGCGGTTTTCCATCCACACGATGTCGTGGGTCAGGGCGCCGACTTGCTGGTCAGTGAGGGATACGCCGACGCTCAGGCGCAAGGCGTCCTTGCTGGCCAGGGCGTTGTCCATCAGGTAGCGGAACTGGTCGTAGTCGCTGGTCAGGCCACCGGCGAGGAAGCGTTGCCCGGTTTGCGCCAGCACGGCATCGCGGATCAGCCGTGACTCGTATTGCCCGTCACCCAGGCGACGCCAGGCGTTGTCGGGGCTGTAGCCGAGCTTGCCGAGCATGTAGTCGGAGCTGAAGAAGCCCGCCACAGTGGTGAGGTTCGGGTTGGTCTCGATCAGGTAGTGGCTGGTGGGGTCGGCGTTTTTGATGAACAGGCCGTAGTCGCCCTTGGGCAACTGGAAGCCGGGCGCGGTGGTGGGGTCGACCGGGGTGAAGGACTCGCCGGTGTAGTCCACGGGTACGTAGCGGCCGTCGGGCGCGATGCTGGTCACCGGCAATACGCTGCTTGGCGCCTGGGCGGTGGCGTCGTTGACGTGCTTGCTCAGGTTGATGTTGATGCCGCCGACGGGGATGCCGGTCTGGTCGTCACCGAGGGTGCCGGTCAGTTGCTCCAGGGTGTTGGTGTGCAACGTGCCATTTTGCAGGGTGCGCGCAACGTTGAGGTTGACCGCGCCACCGGCCTGTATCGTCGCGGTGTAGCCCGGGCCGCCGTTGTCGGTCCAGGTGGTGACGTTGCTTTGTTCGGAGAAACGCCAGTCGCTCGACCGGGCCTTGAGCACCTCAAAGCGTGCTTCATCGAAATTACCCGCTGCCACCGCTGCGTTGAAGGCGGGTACGTCGATGTATTCCATCCGGTCCCACTCATCGGTGTCGATGCGCTGCGGGGTGCCGATGACGATGGTGTTCTGCCCGGTGCGAGTCGCGGCGCCCTGGTTGAGCAGGTCGTTGGCGGTGATGCTCAGGTTGCCATTCGCCGCCAGCAGGCTATAGCGGTTCTGGACGTTGTCGCCCTGGATCAGCAGGTCTTTGCCCGCCACCAGGCGCGCAGAGGCCGAGTCCTTGATCGCGGATTCAAGGTAGGTCTGGTTGATGGTGATTTGACCGCGCTTGAACGAGTCGTGCCCGCCGCAGTGCTGGCCGCACTGCCAATTGAGGCTGCCGGTGGTGACGGTCTGGCCCAACTCGAATTCAGCCTTGGCGTTTTCCACATTCCGCGCACTGATGCCGATATTGCCTTCGCTTTCAACCGTACCGGAAAGGTTGCTGAAGCCCGCCGCCATGCCGCCATCGAGCGCCGCGAAACTCAGGTTGCCCTTGCTGTAGACGTCGCCGTACAGGTTGCTGAAGCTGTTCCCGCGCAGGGTCAGATCACCGCCGCTGAACAGCAGCGTGTCCGCGCTATTGCTGATGCCATTGCTGGCGCTGAGGTTGACGTTGCCTTGTGAACCGAGGGTGCCGCGGTTGTTGATCTGTGCGGCGGCAATGTCGAGTTGCTGGCGTGCGGTGAGGTAGCCGAGGTTATCCAGCGTACCGCCCAGGGTGATGCGGGTGGTGGTGCCGCCGGCCAAACGCCCGCCGTTCTGGCTGAGGTTGTTGGCGACCACGCTCAGTTTTTGCTGGGCCGAAAGGCGGCCACTGTTGGTCATGTCGCCGGTCAGGTTGACACTCAGGTCACCGTCGCTGAGCAACTCGCCCGCGTTATCCAGGCTGGCGATATCCAGGGTCAGACCCTTGGCGCTGGCCAGGCGGTCGCCGGCCTTGAGGCTCAGGCCCTGGGTGCTGGTGTAGTGCAAGGCTTCATTGAGTTGCACACGGCCGAGGCCATCGACCCGGCCGAACGACCAGTGGGCGGTGCCCAGGCCATTGATGCTGCCCTGGCTGCCGCTGAGGCTGCTGGTATTGAGGCTGAACACGCCGGTGCCAGCGTGCTGCAGTTGCCCGGCCTGGTTATTCAGATGCCCGGCGCTGAGGCTGAAGGCCTGGCTGCCGAATTCAAGAATGCCGTTCTGGTTATTCAGTTGGTCGGTGACCGTCAGCGTGCTGCTGGCGCCTTCCATCGCCCGCAGTTGGCCGCCCGCGCTGTTGTCGAGGTTGCCGCCATTGAAGGTCAGGCCCTGGTTGGACTCAATCAGGCCGCCTTGGTTGGTCAGTTGGGTACGCGAGGTCAGGCTGAGCTGATTGCCGCTGATCTGGCCGTTGGCGCTGTTGTCCAGAGTGGCGCCGGAGACGGTGACGTGCTCCTTGCCGAACAGTTTGCCGCCCCGGTTGGTCAAGGCCTCGACCGTCAGTTGCAGGTCGCTCTTCAAGGCGGTCAACGCGCCGGCCTTGGTACCGTCTTGGCTGTTGTCGACGCTGTCGGCTGTCACCGTCAAGCTGTCGCCTTGCACGGTGCCGCCCTGGTTGTTCAAGGTGCCCAGCGTCAGGTCGACCGCCGCACCACCGCTGAGGATCATGCCCTGGCGATTGCTCAGGTCCTGGCCGCGGTAGCTCACGCCCTGATTGCCGGCCAGGAGTTGGCCCTGGTCGTTGTCGAGGGTTTGCGCCGCGATATCCAGGCGCTTGCCCCGCAAGGTGCCGCCCTGGTTGTCGAGGGTGGTCAAGGCCTTGACCAGCACACTGCGTTCGGCGGCGTCGATCACACCGTTGGTGTTGGTCAGCAGGTTGCTGATGTTGAGGGTGATGTCGCCGTCATTGCTGACCAGCGCGCCCTTGCTGCTGTTGTCGAGGTCTTGCGCGGTGACAGTGAGGGCCTTGCCCAGCAGGATCCCGGCGCTGTTGCCCAGGCGCTTGCCGGTCAGCAGCAGGTCACCCTCACTTTGAATACGGCCCTGGGTGTTGAGCAATTGGTCGTTCAGCACCACGCTCACACCCGGCACACCACCGGCCAGCAACCCGGCACTGCGGTTGTCGAGGCTGCCGGCGCGGACGTCCAGTTGGTCACCGACGATACGCCCGGCGCGGTTGTCGATCTGCCCGCTTCGCGCATCCAGCAGCAACTGCTTGCCGATGATGGCGCCGCCCTGGTTATCCAGGCTCGCGGCGTGCAGTTCGATGTCGCCCTGGGCGGCCTGCAAGTGACCTTTGGCGTTGTTCAACTGTTGGGCGACGGTCAAGGTCAACTTGCCGGCATCCGCGCTGAGTACACCTGCGTCGTTGTTGCTGAGGCTGCCGAGGGTAGCGGTGAGTTGCCCACCCACCAGCTTGCCGTCCTGGTTGGCGACGTCACCGGCGCGCAGGTTCAAGTCAGTGCCAGCCTGGGCATGACCCTGGCTGTTGTTGAAGGTGTTGGTGACGGTGAGGTTGAGCGCGCCTTTCTCGGCACTGATCAAGCCCTTGGCACTGTTGTCGAGGCGGGCGGCGTTGACCGTCACGGCGTCGGCAACCAGGAAACCGTTCTGGTTGTTGATTGTGTCCGCTGTTACACCGAGGTTGCCCGCGACAATCTGCCCGCCGGTGTTATTCAGCGTGCCGCTGTTGAGCGTCAAGCTGCCGCCCGCGACCTGGATATGGCCCTGGCGGTTATCCAGCGCATCGGTTTGCAGCGTTGCCGCCTGATCGGCACCGAAGCGAATCAGCCCGCCGAGGTTGACGATGGCCGGCGCGTTGATCGCCAGCGCTTGCTCGCCATACACCCGCGCGGTGGCGCCCTGGTTGGTCAGTCTGGCACTGTTCAGCGTGACGGTTTTACCCTGGATCACTGCGCCCTGGTTGTTCAGTTCCCGGGTGGCCGTGGCGCTCAGCGAGCGGCTGGCCAGGACGTTGCCGCTGGTGTTCAGGGTTTGCGTATTCACCACCACATCGCCGGTGGCATTGCGGCTGTTATCGGCCTGCACGCCTGCTTCGATGATGCCCGGGTTGGTGACGGTGGTGGCGTTGAGTTCGATGCGTTGGCCAGCGGCCAGGCTCTTTTGGTTGACCAGTTCTTCAGCACTGCTCACCTGCACATTGCCGGCGGCGTAGACCTTGTCGGTCAGGTTCACGTTCTGCGCGGTGACCTTGAGGTTACCGGTGGTCGCCGTCTGCGCCATGCTCAGGCGCCCGTTGGCATCCAGCTGGATGTCGCCGCCACTGGCGGCCAGCGTACCGTCGAGCTTCACACCCACGCCGGCTTCGGTGCCCACCAGTTTGATCGCACCGGCGTACATACCGCCCAGCGCCGAGGAGTCGATGGCCAGCTCGGGCTTGGCACTGCCGTCATCGGCGCGCGCGGTGGCTTTCAGGCTTTTGGCATCGACGTCGTTACGCCCGGCAATGACGGTCAATTCTCGTGCGTTGATCTGCGCATTGATCTTGGCCGAGCGGGTGATGATTTCGAAGCGGTCGACGTTGCTGGCATTCAAGCCTTCGCCGTCGATGGTCACGGCGCCGCCGTCAACCTGGTAGCGCTGCAACTGGCCGCTGGCGTCGAGCACCGGTTTGCCGGTGGTGAGGGTCACGTTGGGGGTGTTGATGAAGCCGCAGCCGCTGCATGTAACGCCGTACGGGTTGGCGACGATGACCTTGGCCGACTGGCCCGCCACTTCGGTGTAGCCGCGCAGTTGGCTGGGGCTGCCGCCGTTGACTTCGTTGAGGATGACGCTGGCCGCGCCGCCCTTGAGGTTGGGGTTGCCGACGATGTAGCCACCCAGCTGGGTGTTCGTCATGGGGCCGTTGGCGTTGTTGAGGATCACGCCGTTGGGGCCGACGTTGTAGTCCTTGAATTGGTTATGGGACAAGCCACTGCCATTGGGGGTGGCGATGTTCACCACCGGTACGCCATTGCCGGCCTGGCCGACGGTGGTGCCCGGCGCACTGACCACAATGCCTCCGGCCTGGGCCAGCAGCGGCTGCCAGAACAGCGCGTTGGCCAGGATCAGCACCAACCCGCGCTTGGGCAGGCCGAAGAACGAGTCTCGCGGTTTCAGCGCAGCAGAAGGTTGGCGGGCCAGGAAGGCAAAGTGGCGAACATCCATTGTCATATTCTCGATGTAACGGGGCGTTGAATTACAGGAAGAAATCCATGCGGAAGTAGATCGGCGCTTCGCGCTCGCTCATCACTGCCGGGCGTTCCAGGGAATGGGCAAAGGTCACGCTGGTGCTGACGTATTTGCCACGGGCGAACAACTCCAACGAGTTGCTCGAGACCCGGCCATGCACTTCACCGTTATAGCGGTCGTTGCTGATCACACCCTGGTCGTAGCCGACGCTGGCGCCGTATTCGGCAAAGGCCGGGCGCATCCAGTCCCAGGTCACCGGGCGCGCCCAGCGCACGTCGTTGCGCCAGTAGCCGCCGCTGTCGCCGGTGAGCTGCTGGTCTTTGAAACCGCGCACCGAGGCCGAGCCGCCGAGGCTCATGCGCTGGGGGCTGAACAGAATGTCTTCACTGCGTTGGCCGGTGGCCAGGCTGGAGAAACTGAACGACTCACCCCATAGCGTGAACGGCTGCAAGTAGCTGACGGTGGCGGTGTATTTGCGGTAGCGCGCGTTGGGCAGGCGATTGCCGTACTGATCGCGCTCGTTTTCAGCTTGGGCATCGAAGGCGCCGATACCGTTCTGCATGCCCAGGTCGAGGTTGACGAAGGCATTGCCGATGCGGCGACCGTGGTTGATGCCCAGTTGCAGTTCACTGAGGCGGTTGCTGCTGGTTTCGAGGTGGGCGTCGTTGATGTAGTTGTTGGTGCGCAAATGGGCCAGGCCGACGTTGACCGAGGTCTTGCTGACGTCGTCGCGATGGATCACGCGCTCGGCGCGCAGTTGATGGTTTTCGTTGTCGCCGTTCTGCTTGAATTTGTAGTCGTCGGTCACGCCGTAAGTGCGGTAATCACTCTCGCTGTAGGTGTAGCTGAAGTTCCACCAGCCCCACGGCACGTTGTAATACAGCATGCTGTTTTTCGAGGTTTTCTGGTGGTCGCTGACGGCATCGTGGCCGCCGCGCAACACCAACTGGTCGGCCAGGCCCAGCGGGCTGTCCCACTCAAGGCCGGCGCCCCACTGCTGTTCGCCGGTGCTTTTCTGGCCGTCGTTATTGCGCGACAGGCTGGCGCGCCAGGGCTTTTGCGGGACGTTCTTGACCTGCACTTCACTGCCGCCCACCTGGCTGCCGGGGGTCAGTTCCATTTGCGCCTGCTTGGACGGCAAGCGATTCAACTGGTCCACCAACTGCTCGATTTCCCGCAGGTTGAGCTGCTCGCCGACCTTGCCGGGGAAGGCCATGGCCAGCTCGCGCGGGGACAGGTTGCTGCCGTCGGCGCCCTTCAAGCCTTCGAGCTTGCCTTCCACCACCAACACCTGGAGGTGGCCGGTGGAAAGGTCCTGCTGCGGCAAGTAAGCACGGCTGGTGACCATGCCTTTGTCGATGTAGTAGTCGGTGATCGCCTTGAGCACTTGATTGAGCTGGGAGACACCCAGGCACTGGCCGATATAAGGCTTGAGCAGGCGCTCGCGGTCCGGTGCAGGCAGGCTGTCGGCACCCTTGAGTTCGATGTCTTTGATCGGGAAGCAACGGGTGTCGGCCGGGGTGGCAGGCGCTTGGGGCTTGGCTTCTTTGCCGGGCAGTTCCTTGAGGTCTTCAAGGCGCCGGCGCTGTTCTTCCAGCAGACGGTTTTGCCGGTCGCGGATCAGGTCCTGGTCGCCAGGCGTAGGCGCCGCCACCGCACTATTGAGTGCGAAGCAAGTCAGCAGGCAAACGCCCAGCAGCAGCCGAGTCCGTGGCAATAATAAAGACATGTTCGATCCGTCGAAAAAGCGGGGGCCGGCAAACTAACATCGAACTTCCGGTGGGCCAAGATTCTGGCTTAGTGGGAAGCTATGTTTAACAGGCATATAAGTTGCTGATTATTAACAATAAATAAATCATGCAACGTTTAATTGCTTGCAATTGGAATTTTTATTCCGACAAGCGGTAACAGTTTTGATACACCTCCAATGATGGCGCTTACAATTGCCATTACTTGGCCATCAATGCGGTATCAAGACTGGTTAGTAGCCAAAAGATGAGAAAAGTTCGCGGTTATTTTGTGAATTGGATCCCATTTTTCGATATCCCGGTTAACCAACCTCCTTGGTCCGCTCCTGCCCCGCCACCAACTTCAACCCTGGCCGCTCCACATGCCGGGACACATGGGCTGTCACTTCCTGCACGCCCCCTTCGTGGTCGTTATGAATCACCAACACACCCGGGCGGCGCAGTTGCTCCAGGTCACCTTCCCCCAGGCTGAAGCTGTCGCTCAAATGCTGGTCGCTCAAGGCCTTGGCCGCCGAGCGCCGCTGGGCAAAGTGCTTGCCACGTCGCTGCTGGTAGCGTGCCCAACTGATCAGCACCACCGCGTTGAACACGGCAATCCACAGGTAGATCTGCAAGGTATCCAGCGCCGCGAAAATCGGCGCATCGATCCGCGGGCCGCCGTGGCTGTCGAGCATCGGCACCAGCCCGCGCACCAGCAGGATAATCAGCCCGGCCCAGGCCAGCAGGGTCAGGAATACGTCGATGGCCCACATCACCGGGCGCTGTTGGGTTCGGATCAGATTCATGGCTGCACATCCGTAGTGGGGGCTTTGATTCCGCGATCCGGGCTGACCCAGCGCGCGCGTTTCTGGTGTTGGCGGAACAGCACTTTGGGGAAGCTGACCAGGGTGGTGAATAGGCTCACCAACCAGAACACCAGCGGGTACCAGACGGTCCAGAACAGGGTTTTCCACAGGCCCTTTTCATAGCGCCGGTCGATCATGATGCTCACCGCGAACTGCACCAGGCACACCACCGCCAGCAGCAGGCCGGTGAAGGCCGGCGGCATCAGCGAGTCGACGGCGATGGCGGCGGGCAGCGTCACCACCTTGCCCACGGCCCAGAAAATCACCGAGAGCAAAAAGGTGAAGGCCCAACCGGTGGACAGGCAGTATTCGAACAGCAGCGGCCACAGGTAGCGATGGCGCCATTGCCAGATGCCACGAATATTTTTGAACAGCACTTCAGCGCCGCCCTGGGCCCAGCGCAGGCGTTGCTTCCACAGGCCGCCGAGGGTTTCCGGCATCAGGATCCAGCACAGCGCGCGGGGCTCGTAGAAGATGCTCCAGTGGTCCAGTTGCAGCTTCCAGCTCACGTCGATGTCTTCGGTGATCATGTCGGTGCTCCAGTAGTCGACCCGGTCCAGGGCCGCCCGCCGAAACGCCACCACCACGCCGGAGACGGTGAAGATCCGCCCGAAGACCCGCTGGGTGCGCTTGATCAAGCCGATGATCGAAGAGAACTCGCCCACCTGCACCCGGCCGATCAAGGTGGAGCGCGTGCGAATCCGCGGGTTGCCAGTGACGGCACCGAGGCGCGGGTTGTCGAGCATCGGCGCCACCAGGTACGCCGCGGTGTTCGGCGAGAGCAACGCATCGCCGTCGATGCACACCAGGTATTCGCTGCGCGCTGCTACCGCGCCCATGCGCAAGGCCACAGCCTTGCCCTGGTTTTGCGCCAGGTGCAGCACCCGCAGGCGCGGCTCTTTCAGGGCCAACGCATCGAGCACGGCGGCGGTGTTGTCGCTGGAGCCGTCGTTGATCGCGATCACTTCGATGTTGCGGTATTGCTGGGCCAACGCGGCGCCGATGGTCTCGGCGGCGTTGTCGCCTTCGTTGTAGCAAGGGATCAGGATCGAGATCAGCGGCTCGCCGGCGAGTACCGGCGCCGGGGTGTCATCCGCCCACGGCCAGTGGCGCTCCCAGTGCAGCCAGAAGTACAGGCCGCCGGCGATCCACAAGCCGGACATGAACAGTGGATAGAAGAAGACGAAGTCCATCAGGAACTGCCCGGTGACCAGAAAGATCAGGCCCAGGGGCACACCCAATACCAGCGACAACACGATAAGCGCGAGGATTCTGTCGAACATGAGTCAAGGATTCCACTGGTTGGAAAGGGCCGGACGCACGGTTTTCAGATCCGGCGAATTCTCCAGGAAGTTGTCGGGGTAGTAGCCAAAACTGGTCACGCCCTGACGCTTGAGCACGCCCATCCACTCGGCCATTTGTGCACCGTCCAGATCGGGGGCGGCCGAGGTGCGCCAGTCCTTGGCTTGCAACTCGAAGACTGTGCGTTGCAGCGCGCCGGGGCGGGCCTTGACGGTGGCCACGAGCTTTTCCAGCCAGGCGTTGGAGCCCTTGAGATCCTGGCCTTCCATCAGCGGCATGGCCATCGGCGCAGTCCAGTCGTAGCTGGTGAGGAAGTCGTCGAGGTTCTGCGCGAACCAGGCTTCGCTGCCCGGGTTGAGCATCGGTTCGGCGAAGATATTGCGTGCGGTCTGCACCTGCGGGCCGCGCAGCTTGCGGACCTTGGCCGTCAGTTCATGGGTGAAGTCGATCAGGTAGCGGCTCTTGAAACGCGTCCAGCGTTGCATCACCGCAGGGTCGGCGCGCAGGGCTTCGATGGTGTCCGGCAGGCCATTGGCGGCGTAGGCCTTGAGCGCCAGCGGGCTGGCGTCTTCGAAGTCCGACAGCACCGCGTCGTCGTGGAACAGCACGCCGTCGATGGCACTGGTGCGCGCCAGGTCTTCGTAGATCTCACCGATGACCTGCCGCACTTTCGGATCGAACGGCGACAGGCGCTGGTACTGGTCCGGGTCGATGGCGACCTTGCCGGTTTGCGGGTCCCAACGGGTAACGCGGGGCAGCTTCGAATCGAGGGCGAAACTGAGCACCGGCATCCAGGCAAATACGTTCACGTGGGCCCGGGTGCGCAGTTGCCAGGTGACGCGGTTGAACAGGTCGGCGCGCACCGGCAAATGGCGGTTGGGGAAGTACAGCGAACGCACCAGGCCATCGCCCTTGGGGTCGGCGAAAGCCTGCAGGAACACGGTGCTGGCACCCATGTCGACCACGCGCTGGATCAGTTTGTCGAGGTTGCGCACCTGCTGTTCCGGGTCCGGGTCGTAGACGTTGTCCAGGTCCACATGCAGCACCCGCAGCGGGGCTTCAGTCTGGGTCGCGACGATGGCGTTGGCGTAGTGTTCGCCGTCCGGGTCGGAGGCCACCAGGAAGCGCGGGCTGCTCATCAGGTTGCCGAGGCTGTCGAGACCGTCTTCCAGGGTCAGGGCCATCTGGTAACCCTGCTCGCCCACCACCGCCAGCGAGGTGCCATCGGCAGCGCCGTAAGGCCACACCCACACGCGCGGCGCCTTGCCGGTGACGGCGCGGATCTTGTTGGAGATCGCCGTCACGTCGGTGCGCATCCGCGCCTGGAACTGGGCTTCGGTTTCGTAGCGATGGGTCGCCGGGTCAAAGCGTCGGGTGGTGGCGGCCGGTTGCAGGTTGCCCTGTGGGTTGGCCAGCACGCCCTTGTGATTGGCGTCGGTGTGCGCGGCGATTTCCACCAGGCCGGACTGGGCGATCTCGCGCACCTGCTGCCAGGTCAGGAAGTCCGAACGCGGGCGTGGTGTGCCGGCGAAATCCACCGGCTGGTTCAGCGGCGTATCCACCCACGAACCCACCGGCGCCAGCAGCGCGTGCCAGTTGTAGCTGCGCAGGATCGGCATCACACGGGTGTAGAAGCTCGCGTAGCCGTCATCGAAGCTGAGCATGATCGCCTTCGCCGGCAACTCCGGGCCGCCGTTGCGGGCCGCCAAGATCTGGTCGACGGTGACGGGCTGGTAGCCGTTTTCCCGCAGCCACGCCAACTGCTCGATCAAACGTTCAGTGCGCACGGCCACGACAGCCTGATCGGGGTCGCGGTCCTCGATGTCGTGGTAGGCGATACCGAGGAAATGGTTCTTCGGCCACGCCGCTTCGCTGGCAGGCTTGAGCCGCTCGGCGGGTGGAGTGAAAGGTGCGGGTTGCTGGGCGCAAGCGCTGCTCAGCATTAACCCCAGGGCCAACAGGCAACGGGACAAGACGGGCATGATCGGACTCTTCTAGAAGCGGTAGGTGAGGTCGACGATCAGGCGCAGGTCGCTTTCGCGCTCACCGTCATAAGGTCGGCTGATCCAGCTGAGGTTGGCGCCGGTTTCGAGCACGTCGTTCCAGCGAAACCGCTGGCCGTAGCCCACCAGTGCAACGCCGCCGGTACCGTAGTCGCGCTGGCTGTAGGTGCCCGCCCCCACCTGGAACTGCTGGCTCCACTGGGTTTCGTAGCGGTGGTAGAGCACGTGGTTGACGGTGGCCGTGGGCAGCACGCTGAAGTCCGAGCGCGGGTTGAAGTACGGCGTGTCTTCCTTGGTGTTGCGGCTGGTGCCGACTTCCAGGCCCAGGTCGACTTGCACCCCCGGCGAGCTGTACACGCCCTGGCGACCGGTGAGCAGCGCTTCAAGGCGGTTGTTGCCGTCGCTGAAGTGGGACGGGCTCAGGGCCAGTTTCCATTCGCGGCTTTCGTTGGCGCGCCAGCGGATAAACCCGCTGCCGCCGTTGGCAGTAATGTCGGCATTCAGTGCCCGCAGCGGGGT
Source organism: Pseudomonas sp. SDO5522_S412 (assembly GCF_054071215.1). NCBI lineage: Bacteria > Pseudomonadati > Pseudomonadota > Gammaproteobacteria > Pseudomonadales > Pseudomonadaceae > Pseudomonas > Pseudomonas sp. SDO5522_S412. Next base: position 32,190 of record NZ_JBSVWQ010000048.1, read on the forward strand.
GCTCGCGGAGAGGTAATCGAGACTGCCGCCGTACTGCCATTGGTCATTGATGTCGCGGGCAATCGCGATGCGTGCGCCCTGCTTGTCGCCAAAGCCGTAGGAGTGGTTGGAGACCTCGGCTTCGAGGGTCATGTCGCGGGTGCGCCGCTCTACACCGAGGCGCTGCCAACGGTGTTGGCCGGTGCCTTCTTCGAAATCGGCGGTGGCGTAGCCGGCCCCGCCGAACACGCGCCAGTCTTCATCGATGGGCGGGCTGTAGAGCAAGGTTTCGATGCCGAAATCGCGGCTGCCGGACACCGCGCCCGCGCCGTTATCGCCGCCGCCGTTGCTTTTGCCGGTGTAGGCCTCGACGCGCAATTCGGCCATGTCGTGCACATCCCGCAGGCGGCTGAGGCGCTGTACCTGGCGGTTGTCCGGGGCGCGGTCGACCACGTCATCGGTGAGTGCATCGAGCTGACGCCATTCCTGCAGATCGAGGGCAGTGTGGCCTTGGGAAACCTCCAGGCCGATGTCGCGCGGGGCCTGGGCTTCGGTTTCCTTGAGGGTGTTTTCGGCGCGCCGTGGCCAGTCGCGGGCACGGTACATATCGGCCTGGGCCAGGCGCAGGCCGATATTGCCCGGGGCCTGTTGCACCAGGGCTTCCAGGCCTTTTTCGCTGGCGGGCAGGTCGGCACCATAGGTGCCGGCCTGGGCGGCCAATTGTTGGGCGTCCATCCAGGCGTCGTTGGGGTTGCCGATGGGCAAGCCCTTGAGCTCGACCCGGGGTTTCTGGGTGCTCGCCAGGTTGTCGGCGACTTCGCGGGCTTCCACCACTTGATCGTTTTCGAGCAGGGCGTAGAACAGCGCGGTGCTGTCTTCGACGTGATCGCCGGCGTCCGCATCGCTTGCCGCCAGGGCCTGGCGATACAGCGGCGCGGCCTTTTCCGGCTGGCGCTGGTCGAGGTAGGCGGCAGCGACCCAGCGCAGGGCGTAGGTCGGCAGTTGTACGCCTTCGCCCTTCAGCACTTCGTAGTCGCGGATCACCTCGGCGGTGCGCGCCCGGGCTTTCAGCGCGCCCAGACGGTCGATGCGCCAGCGCACCACGTCGTCATGGGCGTTGGCATCCGGTGTCCAGGTGGTGAGCAGTTGGTCGTAATCCTTGAGGGCACGGTCGGCGATGACGTAGCGCTCTTTTTCACTGCGGGTCGCGAACTCGGCCATGCGCACGCGCTCGGCGGCCAGGTCGCCTTCGAGGCGGCGTTGGGTGACCGGGTCCAACAGGCCAGGGCGCCGGGCAGCGAGGCGCAGGGCCGGTTCCGGCAGGCGCGCACGTTGCAGGGCGACGATGTATTCGCGGGCGACTTCAGGTTTGTTGCCGGCACGCATGAACGCCTGGTCGAATTCGAACAGCGCGTCATAGGTAGAGCCGGCACGGGTCAGTGCGTAACCCAGGGCCATGCGGCGGTCGGCGTCGTCGGGCTTGGCGGCCACCAGGGCGCGGGTGCGCTGCATCGCTTCAGCGGTCTGGCCGGCGTCCGCCTGGGTCAGGGCCAAGCCGAGTTGCAAGTCCGGGTTATTCGGCTCGCGCAGCAACGCCTGGCGATACACGGCAATCGCCGGTTCCCAACGCTGCTGGTTGCGATAGGTGCGGGCGACGGTGGCCAGCGCCTGGGTGGTGAGGGTGCGTGAGCGGCCCTGGGCCTCGTAGACCGTCAGCACCTCGGCGTCCTGGCGCGCCCAGCTGGCAATCAACAGGTGATCGCTGACCTGCCCCGGCGTCTGGCGCTCGGCGGGCATTTGGCGCAACAGGTTGAGGGCCGGACCATAGTTGCCACTGCGGGCCTGGTTGATCAGCGAATCATAGGCCGCATCGGCCGATGCCACGACGGGCCAGAGCAGTTGGCTGCACAGGGCCAGGCGGATAAACGGATGAATATTACGCGACATGTCGTCAGCTTCCTCACCAGGGAAAGCTGTAGCGATAAGTTCACCTGCACGACACTCCAGGCGGCCGGCATCTGATGACGCGGCCAAGCTTTCCCGGGGCGCAATATCCTTGAGGGGGGTACAAAAAAGGCCAATTCAGAACAATTGTTCAGAATTGGCCTACATCACTTTGAGCCGAATCTTATTGAGCGCCGCTGACCGCGCCGAACTTGCCCAGCACAAAACCAATGAATTGCTCGACGGTCATTTTCTGGCCGTTGAAGGTCACTTCATTGTTGGCGTAGTGCAGCTTGGACACGATATCGGTACCCACCAGGGTCGCCAGTTGAGTACCCACGGCCATGCCGCTGATCATCTCGCTGGCCATCTGGGATTGCTGCTCGATGGCTTTCGGGTCGGTCACACCACCGATCTGCGCCTGCAGGCTGGCAACGTCCTGGATCATCGGCTTGGACAGGGTCAGGTTGGCGTCCAGCAGCGCAACGATTTGCTTGCCCAGTTCAACCGGCGGCAGGTCCATGCTCGACGGCTTGGCGAAGTCCGCCACCAGGTTGAAGCGGCTCTCGCCATTGGTGGTTTTCAGCGACAGGTTTTCTACCGCCACTTGCGGCTTGGCAGCCAGCAGTTGGTCGACGTTGGCCTGGGCCAGGGTCTGCTCGGCTTCGGTCAGTTGCAACTCAGGCACTGGCTGGCCAGCAGCGGCAGCGGCCTGGGCCGGCTGTACTTTTTCCTGGTAGAGCTTGGTCAGTACCAGCATCGACGGGATGTCGACGTTCTTCATGCTGACGGCCATGGCCGCTGAACCCACTGGCTTGCCCTGGTAACCGATCTCGTCGATCTTGTAGTCGACGCGGCCGGCCAGGTTGTTGTCCTTGGTTTCGCTGCTGTCTTTCTGCTCAAAGTTCTTGAGAGTCAGCACTGCTTGCTGCGGGCCGAAGGTGACCTTGGTGTTGGTCAGCTCGACGGTGTTTTGCCCGGTGTAGAAACCGAAGGTGGTTTTTTCCAGGTTGCTGGCGATGGTCAGGCCGCTCAGCTCCGCATCCAGCTTGGCGTTGTTGGCATCAATGACCGAGACCTTGAGGCTGTCCATGTAGCCGCTGGCCTTGACCTTCTTGCCTTCGGCGGTGGAGTCGAAGTCGAGGTTGGCGCCGGAGAAGCTCACGGCCGACTTGTCGTCCTTGAGTTCCAGGGGCAGCAGTTCAACGTTGCCGGTCACCGAGCGGTCATAGCCGATGTTGGCCACGCCTTTGAGGGGCGACACGTCCTTGCTGGCAGCGAACCATTTTTCGGTGGTGGGGTTTTTCTCGAGTTCGTAGTGACTGGTGGCCATGACCGGCAGCCACTTCAGCGACACCAGGCGCGAGAACGGCAGCGGGCCGTGTTCGATATGGTCGACGAACAGCAGTTCGGTGTCCTGATGATTTTCGCCGAACACCGCGCCCTGGGCCTTGAGGCGATAGTGGGCGGTGCTGCTGAACAGCTGACGGTCGAGGGAGACCAGTTCGAGGGTCACAGTGCCGTCGACACCGGCCATGGAGGTCTGCAGTTCCTTGTTGGCGTCCTGGATGGCGGTTTGCAGCACCGGCTCCAGTTGCTTGCCGGTGTACCAGGCACCGCCTGCGCTGATTGCACCAATGGCGACGACGATACCCAAGAGAACGACTGCTGGCTTATTCATGTAGTGACCTGATCAAATCCTGTGAAGTGGGCTGTCTTCCCTGAACCCCGAAGGGTGTCGGCTCAAGCCCGCCGAAATCCGGGGAAGATTAGCATTGGCTGGCGTATGCAGCCCAATTTTTCAATAGGCGCAGACTTCAGCGCTGAACGGTAAAGTGCCTTCGCGAGCAAGCCCGCTCCCACATTCGACTGCATTCCAAAGGTGGAACTCGAT